>CAKZWP010000060.1:0-5761 GCA_937921845.1 uncultured Sulfurovum sp. | reverse complement strand
AGTGTAGTAGATGCAGAACAGCTTAAAGATCTGAGTCTTAGAATCAGACAAACACCAACAGCATAAAATAAAGGAAAGAAAACTATGAAAAAACTATTTTTAATCATTGGCGCACCAGGTTCAGGAAAAACAACAGATGCAAGTATCATTGCTGAAAAGAATAGTGACAGTATCGTACACTACTCAACGGGTGATATGCTTAGAGAAGAAGTAGCAAGTGGAAGCGAACTGGGACAAACAATAGAAAGTTATATTTCTAAAGGTGCACTTGTACCACTTAAGATCATTGTAGATACTATCGTTTCTGCTATCAAAAATGCTCCTGTAGACAATGTACTTATAGATGGTTACCCAAGAAGTACAGAACAAATGACTGCTTTTGATGAACTTGTATCTCAAGAAGATGACATCGAACTTGCATCAGTGATTGAAGTAAGAGTAAGTGAGCAAGTAGCTAAAGATAGAATCCTTGGACGTGCAGCAGATGCTAAGCCAGGTGAAGAGCGTTCAGATGACAGTGTAGAAGTATTCTTCGACAGAATGAAAATCTATACTGATCCATTGGCTGAGATCCAAGCATTCTATACTGATAAAAATCTTTTAACTGTGATCAGCGGTGAAAGAACACTTGAAGAAGTTGTTGCAGATATGGAAACATTTGTAAAGAGTAAAATCTAAAACAAACTACCCACTCCTCTAGTGGGTATATCTACACCTTTTCTAATCCATAATTTCTCTTGTCTTATTTAAATCATAACTTCATTTAATTCATTACATACCTCACATATTTATAATAAAAACAAATACTACTCAATTAATTTAAAATATAGTATAAAATAGATAAATAAGCTTTAATATTAAATAAAATTTAGATATCATAGAGCTACATTAACTTAAAAGGACAAGGAAATGAACGTAAAGACAACAAGAACATTAGGAAAATTAATCACGCTTTCACTCATCACTTCAACGATGATACATGCAACAAATGCAGATAATCTTATCGCTGTAGGTGCTAAAGCTAGAGGTATGGGTGGTACTAGTATCGCTGTAAGTCAAGGTGCTGAATCTGGATTAAGTAATGCTGCAATGATAACAAGTGTAGAAGGTACAGAAATTGGATTTGGTGGCACGATTTTTATGCCAGACATAAAAACAACAATCACAGGTTTTGATCCAGGTTTTGGAGTAAACTTTACAGATCCAAAATTTACATCTGATGCAGACTTGAATATGATCCCATCAGTTTCAATTGCTCATAAAATTGATGACAACTGGTACATTGGTATTGGTATGTGGGGAACAGCTGGAATGGGTACAGATTTCAGTAAGGCAACAGGTGGAGGATTAAATAATTTAAATATGGTTACAAACCTACAACTTATGCAGTTTGCTGTACCAATTGCATATAAGACAGGTGGTTTGAGCCTTTCAGTAACACCTGTTGTACAGTATGGTAATTTGGATATTAATTATAATATGGCAGCAATGGTAGGGTCACCTACTCCTGTAAATGTCGGTGCAGGTTTAGCGCAAGATTTTGGTTTTGGATGGAACCTGGGTATCGCTTATGATTTTACAGCAAATGGTGTAGAGGGTCTTACTTTAGGTGCTCTGTATAAATCATCTATAGAAATGACTTATGATAATCAACTCTCTAGCGCTACACAACCTTTTGCTAACATGGGTTTATTTGGTGGACAGCCAATGTCTGATGACCTTGAACAACCTGAAGAATATGGTGTAGGTATTGCTTATGAAATGCAGGGACACACTTTTGCATTTGACTACAAAAAAATTAAATGGTCAGAAAGTAAAGGATACGGTGACTTCGGCTGGGATGACTCAGACGTTTATGCATTCGGTTATGCATATACAGAAAATGAGTGGACTGTAAGACTTGGTTATAATTATGCAAGTTCTGCTGTAGTTGAGATACCTGGAGCAAATATGGATCCTAATGCAGCAGCACTAAATATGTTTAATCTTCTAGGTTTCCCTGCAACACAAGAAAAACACTATACAGTTGGTGCAAGCTATGATTTTTCAAAGCAATTTTCTCTTGACTTAGCATATGTTTATGCTCCAAAAAATACTGAAACATTTGATATAAGTGGCTTGTTTGGTCCTGGTGCTAACATCAGTAATGATCACTCAGAAACTGGTATTTCTTTTCAGTTAGCGTATAAGTTTTAATCACTGATCTAACTTTTTAGATAGAGATGCTTTTAGCATCTCTTCTAAACCTCACCTTTATATTTATCCTCATACCTTACTAATACACACAGTACATACAATATAACTATTAACATATTATTTAAAATACAAAATACGATATATTTAAATATGTATTGAAAACATGTTTAGATTCGACTCTTTGTAGTGTTCATAATAACCCATAGAACTCTTTTAAGAGTTACATACAACATAGGATATGTCTTTACACTTATAGAGCCATATAGTGTGATAATAAGTACCTGGTATTTACCAACTTATAGATGAGATTGAAGGATATCATATCTGTAGAGATTATTTTTAGCCTTGTCTCATAGTTTATCTATAGGGATGAAGATATTCGTATATCTCTGAAAGATGCTATTTAAATTGATATAGGACGATATGTGAGGGGATTAATTAATGAGGATGAAACTTTA
Source organism: uncultured Sulfurovum sp. (assembly GCA_937921845.1). Classification (GTDB taxonomy): domain Bacteria; phylum Campylobacterota; class Campylobacteria; order Campylobacterales; family Sulfurovaceae; genus Sulfurovum. The sequence continues at coordinate 3,107 of CAKZWP010000060.1, read as the reverse complement.
GATTAAAGAGGAAGCAGATGCGCTTACTCTTTATCCCCTTTTTTCTTTTTAGACTTTTTCTCTTTTTTAGAATCTAATTTATCTTTAGTTTCATCTTTTTTCGGTTCATCTTGATCTTTTTGCTCTTGTTTCTTTTCTGCTTTTGTCTTCTGTTTCTTAGCTAATTCAAGGTTAGACTTTGTCTCTGCATCATCTTTGATCTTCAATGCTTCTTCATAAGACTCAATGGCTTTATCTAGATCTTTTTTCTGAAACTGTTTGTTCCCCATATTATGTAAATTAATGAAATCACGCTCAGCTTTTGCTTTTTCATATGCGTGATCTATTTCATCTTCTGTCTTTATATTGAAAAATGACTTTACTTTATCGATCATGTTATTCCATACAATCTTATTCTTCTCATCACCCTTTGTTTCTCTTTTTTCTTGAATAAATGATTTGAGATTATCGACTAAGATACGCCATCTATCCATTTTTTCAGACTTCTCTTCTTCATTCATCAGAGTATCTTTATTAGATATCGGTTTCTTCACATCTGTCATTTTCTCTTTTTTAGTAGGAAAAAATGATTTGACATTATCGATCAGTGTACACCATGTAGTCCTACTGTCTTCTTCACACTCATATCCTTCGTACAGCAAAGTATCTTCATGAAGTGCTTGATTCGTATCATCACCCTTAGCTTCTTTTTTGCCAGGGAAAAGTGACTTAATATTATCTGTCAAGATACACCACGTACCACGCCGCCCTTCATCTTCAAATTCATGATCATCTGGCATCAAAGCCTTTGCATTATCCATCAATACAGGAATGAAATACAATGAGACCAGTGTAGCTGCTATACTTCCAAAGATGAGTGCTATACCTAATCCACCAAAGATTGGGTCTGTTGCTAACAATAAACTACCAAGGATGATCGCTATAGCAGTAAGCATGATCGGTTTGGCACGTGTTGCTGTTGCAACGGCTATGGCTCTTTTCTTCTCCATGCCTTCATGAGCGATCAAAGTCTTTGAAAAGTCTATAAGCAGCAATGAACTTCTCGCACTGATTCCCATAAGTGAGATAAAACCTATCAGAGATGTCGCAGTAAGAAAGAAATGTGTATCGGCTGCATAAAGTGATATCTTATCAGTGATCCAATGCCCTACGATAACCCCTATAATAGAAAGGAAACTTCCGATAAGAACAATACCGCTCAAAGCAAAAGATTTATAGTACACAACCATCAGTAAAAACATCAACACCAATGCAGCGATAAATGCACCACCAAGATCTCGGAATGTATCAAGAGAAACTTTCATCTCACCATCCCAACGTATGAGTACTTCATCCCCAGTCTCTTTATCTACTGCAATGAGATCAAACATATAGGTGTTTATCCCTGGCACTTTACTCATAGTATATTCGTCTTTAAGTACTTCTAGCATCTTTTCTCTAGCTTCAAGTAAAGGATACACTTGACTTACCATGTCACATTCTGCAGTGATAGTAACCAAATTTTTAAGGTTTTTTCTAAAGATAGTAGGACTGGAATCCGCACTTTTTATCTCAACTACTTCACTTATAGGTACCATCATCCCTTTATTGTTCATAAGCTCTAATGAAAAAAGCTTATTGAGCAAAGAAGCTTCTGTATCTTCTTCTACTACACGTGTTTCATCATTGAGTCTCAGAAAAATAGGGATTTGGTCTTGCTGATTTTTTGTATTTTTTTCAGCTATTGGCATCCCTTTAAAAGCAAGATAAATGATCTGATTGACCTGTTCAACATTGAGTCCGCTTAAGATGATCTTTTCCTTATCAGGTACAAGATTATATTTTGTATAAATGTCATCCTGCATCACATCAACATCAACCAGTCCTTCTGTATCTTCAAGTATCTTTGCGACTTTAGATGACATTTTTCGTAACGCACTACTATCTTGATTATAAAGTTCTACAACGATCGTTGCCAAAGTCGGAGGACCCGCAGGCATCTCTGTGAACTTTATAGAAGTATGAGGGACTATATTTCCACACTCATTTTTAATAAGAGGACGTAAGCGATGTGCCATCATATAAGTAGGTTCATCACGATCATTTTTGTTTGTAAAATTAAGCACTATCTCTGCTTGATTCTTCAATCTTTTAAGTGCACTTCCTTTTACTAAACCTGCATAATCAAGAGGTGCCCCCTGCCCCAAGTATACTTCCATATCTGTGATTTCTTTTTCTTGTTTCAGATAATTCACGATACATGTCGTAACGGATTGTGTTTCCTTAATCGATGCGTTTGTTGCTGTATCAACATAAATACTCATAGTATTAGCACTTTTCCCTGGAAGCATTCGAGCAAGTACCAGTTTCGTAGGTATCATCATGACTGCAGCCCCCATAGAAAAAAGGACAATGAGGGTTACGATCCATTTATTACGCTTACTGTTAATGATCTTATAGACAATTTTTTCCATTAATTCTCATCCTTAACAGTTTTTGCTTTACTTTCAAACTTGATAAATTTACGGGCAAAATATGGCGCAAATACATAAGCCACAAAAAGTGAAATACCAAGAGCTACCGGAACATTTAGAGGAATAGGCTTCATGAATTGTCCCATCATACCACCCACAAATCCCATAGGTATCATCGTAAGCATAATAGCGATAGTCGCAATGTTTGTGGAAGGACCTATCTCATCTGTTGCTTGGATGATGATCTCATCAAATTCAAGCTCTTCAGACTCTTTAAGATGCAGTCTTCTATGTATATTCTCAATAACAATGATCGCATCATCAACGATCAATCCCAAACTCAAAAGGAATGCAAACAGTGTAATACGATTAATCGTCTGATCAGTCATCAATGCGATAAAAAGTGTGGTCGCAAGGATCATAGGTACAGCAATGGTCACAACAAGTGACTCCCTCCAACCAAGGAAAGGTACCAGAATCAATGCAATAATAAGTATAGTGATCTCCAAATGGTGTACAAGTTCATTTACCGCTTCATTTGCTCTATCTCCATAATTACGTGTCACAATAAACCCAACACCATTTTTCAACAACTCTTCTTTATTCTTTTGTATCTCTTCTATAGCTCTTTGGGCTATTTTTACGGCGTTGGTT
>CAKZWP010000059.1:0-4934 GCA_937921845.1 uncultured Sulfurovum sp. | reverse complement strand
GACACTTTCTCGCCCCTGAAAATAGACATCTGGGTTTTGTGCTGTACCTCGAAGTACAGGTATATCAGGTGTTAGACCTCGCTTACGATGTGCTTCAACTAGATCAAGATTGATCATCGCTTTGAGTACGTTATCTGAGAGGTTTTCGATCCGGCTTACTTCATGTGAGGTACGAAATCCGTCAAAAAAATGTAAAAATGGAATACGTGCATGTAAGGTTGCGGCTTGTGAAATCAGAGCAAAATCATGTGCTTCCTGTACGGAATTGGAGGCTAAAAAAGCAAATCCGGTTTGTCTTACCCCCATCACATCCTGATGATCCCCAAAGATGGAAAGACCTTGTGCTGCCAGGGAGCGGGCGGCAACATGAAATACCGTCGAAGTGAGCTCTCCGGCGATCTTATACATGTTTGGTATCATCAACAGTAGCCCTTGTGAAGCTGTAAATGTGGTGGTAAGAGCACCGGCCTGCAATGCACCGTGAACGGCACCACTTGCACCTCCCTCACTCTGCATTTCATATACTTCTGGAATCGTACCGAAAATATTTTTTTGTTTTTTAGCGCTATAGATATCACTGAATTCTCCCATCGGAGAGGAGGGGGTGATAGGATAAATAGCCATAACCTCATTGATCTTATGGGCTACCATCGCAACAGCTTCATTACCGTCAACGGTAATAGTTGAACGCTCTGTCATAGTTATATTCCTTTATTTTTTTGTTAAAAAAAGTTCATATAATATATTGTAGATGTAAGAGATACAATATAAACGCATTAAATATTATTCAAAGATGACTTATAATTGGCATATTATTATTGTAGCATTTATGCCTAAAATATCTGTATGTAATGATGATAGTATGTTAGATTATATGTATAAGATCAAAACCTTATAAAATAATATATTTTATAAGGTTTTCTATCAAGAATTTACTTTCATATCTAAGATTCTATATCAATATAGTATTATTTCGGAATCTATTTATACATCAAGGTATCATCATGTTAAAAAAACTTCTCTTCATATCTCTAATATTGACTTCATTCTCCTACAGTTTCATCAATATCGAACCTCCTGTCATAGGAGAGAAAAAAGGACTAACTGGAGAAGTTTCATTGGGTGCAAAATACAGTTCAGGAAATACCGATTCTGTCTCAGTCGGTTTATCCGGTAAGGGACAATATGATGAAAAAGAGTGGCTTGCATATCTTATCGCTTCCTATACATATGGAGAATCAAACGATGAAAAAGATACAAACGACGGTCTCATTCATCTTCGTTATGTGCATAACATTGCAAATACATCTTATGATTATGAATTTTTTCTTCAAACTGAGTTTAATGAATTCCAAGATGTTAAAGAAAGAACTTTAGCAGGTGCAAATATTCGAAAAAAGTTAGATCTTCCTTTTGATAAGATCTATATTGGATTGGGGCTCTTTTATTCTTATATGGAACCAGATACTGTTAGCATCCTCGATCCTATATACAGACGAACACGAATGAACAGTTATCTCTCTTTTTTAAAAAATATAAATGAAAATTTTTCTATTACATATCTTGGATTTTATCAACCCAATGTTGAAGACTTTTCAGACTTCAGGATATCTCAAATCTTACAACTCAATACATCGATTACAAATGATCTAATACTTGGTTTTGATATTAACCATGAATATAATGCAACACCCTATCATCAAATTGAAAAAAGTGATATTCGCTCTACCATTAACTTAAGATATAAGTTCAAATAAAATAATATGTCTCAGGAGAGGCTTTCCATTTTGAGTCTTTCTGTTGTATATATAACAACTTCTTCATCTTATCACCATATCTCTAATCACTTTCAAATCAGAAGCTAATGGCTAGTCCGATAGAATGAAAATTATTAAACAAAAGATGAATTCCAAATAGTTTAAAAGTGAATCTAAAAAAGGTCAGTAGGTCGCTTTCAAACGTAGATAATAGCTGTTATCTACACTTCCAAACTCACTTTCATCATCACCAGTATAAAGCATGGCACCAATGGCCAGAGATGCATCATCACTGATGCTGTACTCAATGAGAGGAGAGATAAAACTACTTTGATCTTCCGGGCTGTAGATCAGACTTAGTGCACCGTTGTAGAGTAGATTAAAGTCATAATAGGCTGAAGCTCCTACATAGTCAGATGAGATGTGACGGTTGTTACTTAGACTACTGTTTTGATTGAAGAGGATTTCATCTGCACTGTAAGTTTTAGAAGAGTGTATCCACTCGGTCATGACTGTAAGACCATCGACAAAACCATAATCCATTCCAAGGATAGTTTGATAGAACTCTTTATCTAAAAGCTTGTCATTATAGTATCCACCTTCACTTCGCCACTCTATACCTGTATCAAAAAGATTTCCTTCGATCTCATAGGCGATCATCTCAGCATCATCACTAGAGTAGAGATCAAGCGCGATATCCCCAATACTTACATTGGTTTTGATACGTCCGGCATATTTATAACTGTTATCTTCGCGTTTTGCAACAACACCCATAATTTCACTCAGTTCGCCAAGTGCATAGGTATATGAGAGTGCAACATTACCGTAGATCTGGTCAGGTTCAAGGGCAAGAGGGTTTCTGGGGTTAAAAAGATCTGTAGGTGTCCAAATACGTCCAACACCCATAGTGATCTTCTGGAGACCAAAGACTGCACGGTGTTTTGCATCTGTGTAACCGATTGAAAAACGGTGTAGTCGCCCAAAGACTTCACCATTTCCATAATTTTTGGCATTGGTCTCTATATCAAAGGGTGTGTCTGCTTTGATACCACGTAAGAACTGGTACTCAAAGCTGTCAATATACTCTTCTCCGTAGTAGTTGTCTATATCTCCGATGATATTGACAAACCAATTTCCTTCTTTCATCTTGTCCGTTAATCGTAGTCTATTGTAGTTGTAGAGGGTTCTCTCTTCCTCGCCGTAAGGTACTTTTGAAATCGTAAAATTTGTGTTTTCTATACTGATGTCATGTTCGACTGCCATGAGAGGGACAGTCAAATAGAGTAAGGTCAGGTATTTAGCGATCTTCAATGACAACTCCATCATCCAGAACGATGATACGTTTTGACTGTTCTAAAACATATTTGTCATGTGAAGCGAAGATGACAGTTACATGCTCTTTTTCATTGAGTGTGCGCAGCATGTTCATGAGGCGTTCACTGTTTTTTGAGTCGAGGTTTGCTGTAGGTTCATCTGCCAGAATGAGTTTGGGACGCGAGGCCACAGCACGAGCCACCGCTACACGCTGTTGCTGACCACCGCTTATCTCACCGGGAAGTTTATCGAGGAGGTCTTCTATCTGTAGAATGGAAGCGAGTTCTAAAATACGTGCCTCGATCTCTTTTTCATCAAATTTCAGCAGCTTCATAATGAACCCGATATTCTCACGAACTGTAAGTACATGAATGAGATTATATGCCTGAAAAATAAAACCGATATCATGTAGTCGAAGCTTGGCCATCTTCTCTTCACAGTAGGCAGTTATCTCTTCCCCTTCAAAAAAGATCTCTCCACTTGTAGCAGAATCAAGTCCACCTATGATGTTAAGAAGTGTAGTTTTTCCTGAACCCGATTCTCCACTCAAGGTAGTAAACTCTCCTTTTTCAAATGTGAGATTGATATCGGTAAGGGCTTTGACCTCTTTGGGAGAGTCAGGGTAGAATGTTTTGTAGACATGGTTGAGTTTCATAACATTTTTCCTTGTATGACTTGTATCGGTTTTATTTTTTTAAGCTTTCGCAGAGGCCATATCACTGAAAGTAGGGTAGCAAAAAATACAGCAAAAAAAGCTTGAAAGAAATAGTAAAGATGCATATTTGCATACATGACTGCACTGTAGCCGTACAGCTCCAAACCTGCTTCAAAAGAGCGCATATCTATACCTGATATTGACATGTAGAGAAGCAAACACCATCCTAGAAAAGCACCTGCCAGATAACCGATAAGACCTAAAAAGGATGCTTCCAAAAGGATTTGATTTCTTACTACTTTGTAAGGGGTACCAATGGCAAGCATGATACTGAATTCACGCATCCGTTCTAAAACAGAAACAAGCATGACCCCAAAGATGCCCAGTGCAGCAACGACAAACACGATCGCATAAGAAGCCAAATTAAAGATATTCATCAATTCCTGCATCTGAATAAGTAATGGATAGAGTTCATCCCAGCGAAGCACATCTATATCTGGCAATAAGAGCTGTAGTTCTTTTTGTACTATATGTATATGCTCTGTATCTTTAACACGTAAGGCTATCTGTGTAGCACTCTGCTGTAGGTTTAGAAATTTTGACATTTTCTCCATCGAGACAAAAACAGTGTTATCATCAATAGAAGGATTACCCGTTTTAAGGATTCCGGAGATACGAAAAGAGATAGAATTAATCTCCCCAGTTACATCCTGAGCTGTAAATATCACACGGCTTCCTAGAGTGAGATGAAATTTTTTGGCCAATGCTGAACCGATCAAAGCCCCTTTGTCTCCTTTCCCAAAACTATACTCTCCTTCAGTGATAAATTCATCAAGTTGACCAAAGTGTTGTTCTTTTTCTAAAGAGATACCTTTAAGGGTTGCACCAAGTGATTTGTGTGCAGTAGCAATGAGACCTTCTTGTTCTAAGCGTATGGAGTGAGCATCAATCCCTTCAATCTGTGAGAAAGTATTTTCAAATTTTGAGAGAGGGCTGAGTCTGTAGTCAAGACTTTTGTTCAAACGATACTCTTTAGCATAGAGAGATATCTCTCCGGAATCACTGCGTATGGTTGTGTTGATCAAATGGCTGATCATACCGTCATAAAGTCCTTGTAGTCCAAGCAGACCAGAAAGACTTAACGCAATCATCATGATCACCATTAAAGAACGTGTTTTACGTCTCCAAAGACTAAGCCAGGCAAGGTG
>CAKZWP010000058.1:0-5456 GCA_937921845.1 uncultured Sulfurovum sp. | reverse complement strand
CATACGGTAGAACAAATGTACATCGATACAGTTGCAAAAGTGAAAGAGCATATTTCTATCCCTCTTAATGTCAAAATGAATGCTTATTTTTCAAATCCTGCAAATATGGCCAAACGCTTTGTTGAAGCTGGAGCCAATGGTCTAACCATTTTTGACAACCCTACACGTGTCGATGTAGATCTTGAACTTCTGACACCTTTGCAGCAAGCCAATATCACCAGTTCTGCAAATTTAAGTGAAACATTACGATGGTGTGCAATTCTCTATAAAAAACTTTCCTGCTCTCTCTGTGCAAATACCGGGATTCACAGTGCAGAGGATGTTCTAAAAGCTATCATGAGTGGAGCAGATGCTGTGGCTCTGGCTTCAGTGCTTCTAATCAAAGGTGAAGCCGAAGTGGCAGCGATACTGGATGAGATCACCCAATGGATGCAAAAGTACGAGTACGAATCAATTACTCAGATGAAAGGGAGCATATCTCTCGCTCACACCGATAATCCTGCTGCTTATGAACGTAACTCATATATGTATGCTCTGCAGGAGTATCGCCGCTAAAATGGATATTGCATCCTTAAGAAGATCAACAGAGAGAAGCTACGAGTTCTTACGAAGTTCATTTAACTTTTCCTGATAATCATTTTCATCACCATAAAATAAAAACTCTTTATAATATTTATGTTCAGAAACCACCTTCTTCGCATGTTTTATAGGACAAAAGTAAAGTTCTGTTCTACCTGCAATGGCTGAAGCATACAGCATTAGACCATTAAAATAAGAGCAATAGAGACAATTAAGCTTTTCAATCGGATTTAAATATCCAAGATAATGATGATCAAAGTGTAGATAGTCGCTTCGTTTGATAAATTGAAACTTAAAGACTCTAAATGCTATCTGTTGATAGACAAAGAGTACCACGTCAAAGATGATGGCAGGAATGACCATTGCATAAATAAGGGGTGCAGTAAGAAAATGTAAAAGAGGAACTTCTCTGAGCCAGCTTAAAAGATTTTTCATATTCACTCTTTGTCTGTCTAAAACTTCTTTTTCAAATCGTACATAGCCATTTTGAATCTCATAAGAGATATGACTCTCCTGCTTGTCGATCTCCTCACCAAGTTTGATCTTCATCGCTTCTATCTCATCTATGATCTCTCTGATCTTATCATTCATTTATAACCCTTTGTATGGTTTAAAATTTATATCTTATGTACATTATACATAGTTAATTCAATAGTTACATGGATACTATGTATAATTTCTTTACAATACAAGACATAGTTCAAATAAGTGGTTCTAAATAGTTAATAAAGGTGGAATGTTTTACACAGAAAACTGATTTCTAAATGCTTTTGCTCCATCTTTACTAGATTCTATCTGATCAGAGATGTCCTGGAATGAAAATCGGAGTTTGCTTTGTTCAATGGTCTCTATCTCTTTGATCTTGTTAATATTGATTAAATAAGATCTGTGGATACGTACAAAATCATAAGCCAGCAATCTTTTTTCAAGATCCGAGATCTTCTGTGCATAGTATGAAAATCCCTTTGAAGATCGCAACATCACTTCACTTAGATCAGCTTTGACATAGTAGATCTCATCTGGTTTGAGCAGGTAATAGCTCTCACCCGTCTTACTCATCAAGCGAAGATCATTACTGCTTTTACTTTCTAATTTGACACGTTCTATACTCTGTTCTAACTGTTCCATACTGAAAGGTTTGACCAAATACCCTACTGCACCGATATCAAAAGCTTTAAGCGCATGTTCATCATAAGCAGTCTGAAAAATTATGGCGATATCTTCTTGATGGTAACGTAGTTCATATCCGAATTCCAAACCACTGGTTTCAGGCATATTGATATCAAGAAGAACCAGATCAAAATGCTTTTCTTTGACCGCTTCAAGTGCATTTGCAGCATTGTCTGCTTCTATGATATCATCATATCCAAGTGTATTGAGCATTCTTTTCAGTCTGCTAAGTGCTAAAGCTTCATCATCAACGATGAGTATTTTCATGACAATCTCCTAAATAGATAGTAAAAGTGGGGTTTTCTTTCTCTGTTATTTCTATCTTTCCTTTACAGAGAAGCTTTAGACGCTGGGCTAGATTCCTTAAGCCAGTTCCAAATTTGCTGCTTTTCATTGTTCTACCATTATTTTTCAATATCAGTGTGTTTTGACTTTGATCATAAGATAGAAATATTTCCAATATTTTTTTGTCTATAAAACCATGTTTTATAGCATTCTCTACAAGTAACTGAATGGAAAATTTCGGTACTTTTATCTTAGGCATAGGATCATCAATATGCATATGGATCTTACCTGAAAAACGTATATTCTCAAGTTCAACATAATCACGGACATTTCTGAGTTCATCATTCAAGGGAATGAGTGCTTTTTCATCCATCGTATTACGTAGAAAAGTAGATACTTTCAAGATAGCGGTCTCAGCTTTGTTCGGATCTTGGTGAATGAGTTCAGCTATAGAATTTAGGGCATTAAATAAAAAGTGAGGATTGAGCTGAGTTTCGAGTGATCGAAGTCTGCTTTGCACATAATGATGGTCAACCTCTTCTTTTTCATTACGCATCTTTACAAAACGATAAAGCAAAGCACCTACGATGTACGTTAAGACACCTATGGCAACTGCTATCTGGACATGATGTGTATGAAATAGAGGGATAAGATTTATATCCCATTGCTCTGCAATGTTGATACTTAACAAAGTACCTAGAAAACCAGAAAGAAACGAGAAGAATATCGCTAATGGAAGCCAAAATATTTTTGAGATCTTTGGTAAAATGGTTTGATTCATAAACGTAATGAACAAAAGAGAGAAAAATGTGATAGAAAAACCGAGTATTGCTCCAAAATACGTACCTTGAGCCCATTCAAGACCTAAAAGCACGTATCCCAAAGAAGAGAGTAACATCGCAAAAGCAACGCCTATGAGCAAAATGTAAAGCCAGTCAAGGACCTTGATACGTAAAGCGATATTATACATCCAACAATCCTCTGAGATTTTCCACACCCAACATCACACCCGGCCATCCCTGTGCAGCGTACACGGTATCTCCTACATGGTATAAGCCTTCTATAGTAGTGTCATTTGAAGGAAGTCTTGGTAGGAAGTTTTTCATGGTGATAGCATTTCCTCCAAGTTGAGAACGATTGATATAACGTTTGAAGCTTTTGGGTGTTGCTGCAAACTGATGTACTATTTCTCTTTCATCGATATCAAGTATATCACAGATACTCTTTAGCATTTGGCGTTGAAGTTCTTCTTTTTTTCTCTGATAGGTTTTCTTGTCTTCCCAAAATCTGATGTCAGTGTGTATAGATACAGTCACACTATAGTGCCCTTCAGGTGTAAGCATATTATCTGTCATATCTGAAAAAGAGACAAAAACAGCATTAGATATACTGTGTATATATCGTTCATCCTGTATCAGTTGATAATGATGTTCATATTTCTTCGTACTTTGGATTGTCATATAGAGCATAAAGGAACTTTGGTGATTGTTGAGTGATTCATATTTTTGATAATAGTTCTTTATTTTTTCATCATTAAAAAGTTTTCCGCTGTCATAAATAGTACTGTTGAGTATCACTTTTTTGGCTTTTAGAGACTCATTTTTGGTATGAAGTGTAAAATGATCACTATGTCGTTCAATTTTTTCTATTTGTGTATTTCGTTTGACATGCTTCATTTTTGCTGTCATCTGGTCAAACAATCTCCCGAATCCTCCAGGCACATAATGTGTTTCGTTAAAAGTATATCCCAAAGAAAGTGCTGCAGTAAAAAAATTGATTTCTTTTGAATGAGCCTGCGTAACGATAAGGATCTGTGCTTCTAAAAATTTTTGATACTCCTCTGAGATATCTCCATAAAAATCGTTGATAAAATCATAAGCATTGGTCCGCAAGAAACGTTGAAATTTCACTAATAGAGGTAAAAAACTTGTCAATGAAATAAGTTTGCTCCATAGTGAACGATTAGAATAATAGTGGCCATGCAGAGCATAAAACTCTTTTCCAAGTCTATGAACCAGTGTCCAAAATTCACGGTTTTTAGGATGAGGATAATTTTTCTCAAGCACCTCTAAAAAATCTTCCAAGTCTGAAAAACGGGGTGTAATTTTTCTATTTTGTATAATGACGATAGAAGGATCTGTGACCATCAATTCAGGCGTAAATCCTATGTTGTCAAACATTGATTTAACAATATGCCCTTCTTCATAGCCTGCAAGTGTTGTGGCACCGGTATTATACAAATAACCTCTATGCTTAAACGTTGAACTGCATCCACCAAGATAGGGTTCTTTTTCAAACAAAACAGTCTCATACCCTTTAGCATCAAGATATGCAGCTATACTACTGCCACCGATACCCGAACCAACTACTGCATACTCAATCATCAGGAAGCTTTCATGCTCTCATAGATATTTGTGATACACTTTACAAAGGATGGATGGTCATTAGGTGCTTTTGCCACACGATACTCATCAAATCCAATCTCTTCAGCGACCTCTCTATACTCTACATCCAATTCAAATTCTGTCTCAGAATTATCGATTGTAAAAGCTATAGGGTAAATAATAACCTTTTTCTTCTTCAGGTTTTTGAGTTTATCTTCAAGATATGGACGTATCCACTCAAGTGGTCCAAGACGTGACTGATAGGCAAGATGTGTCTTATGAAAATGCATACCAGCCTCAAGTAATGCTTTACGGGCATGGTATACATTATATTTGATATGACGCTGGTAGTCATCTCCATTGTCTATGATACTTTGGGGCAATCCATGTGCAGAAAAAACCAATTCAAACTCATCAGGATCATCTGTTCCAAGTGTTTCTTTGATACGTGCAATCGTTGCAGCAATGTAGTCAGGATGCTTATAGTAACTGTCAAGTGTTTTTACTTTTGCATTGATACCCTGTTTTTTAATATTCTCCTCCAAATCTTCCATACTTGAAAGTGTTGTTGTACTCGAATAATGAGGATAGAGAGGAATAGCATATATCTCATCTACATTTTTGAGTCCTTGTAGTGTATCCGATGAATAAGGAGGTGTATAACGCATAGCCATATGTACTGTGGCATCAAGACCTGTTTCAAGCTTTTCAATGAGCTTTTTCGTATACCCTACTAGAGGAGACCTACCTCCTAAAGCAGCATAACTGCTTTGGGCTTCCTTTTTTCTATTCCATGTAATGAGTTTTGCGATAATCATACGTATAGGTTTTGGTGCAGAGATGATACGTTTGTCATTAAACATGTTGTTTAAAAAGGTTTCTACCTCATTTAAATTATTTGGACCACCCATGTTCATTAATAAAATAGCTCGTTTCATAATTGCCTCGCTTTTTTTATTTATTTTATAAAGAAAGTGAGACAATTAATAGGCTAATAATGTCAATTGGTCGAGAAAACTAACTCAACTGCTGTTTAAG
>CAKZWP010000057.1:0-21854 GCA_937921845.1 uncultured Sulfurovum sp. | reverse complement strand
CGCTTCATTATGCTTTTTAGAAGTATCACCAGTAATTGTTAAGGTCTCATTGTCTTCGTCATAACTAAACATCTGTTCTGTGATCTTAAATGCTGTTTCAAACTCAATATCATTTATCTCATGAAAAGTTACATTAATATCACTAGTACCAACAATGTTAAAACCTATTCTGGTTTCTTCTGCAAACTTTCTGCTATCGCCAACATAATATCTTGTTTCAAACTTATTATCATAACCCATAGCAGTGCTGGGGTCGATGTCGTTATTCTTTAAAAAAGCATTGATCTCTTCTCTGTTTTTTTCTTCTTTAGTGCGTGCCATATTTACTCCTATAAATTTTAACTGTTATTATAAACTAATTTTAGCCATAGCATTGCATTAGGGTGAGAAATCTTGACATTAATCAACACGATTATGACACATCTACATTATAATACACATAAAGGAATTACTATGGCACTAGTTTATATTGAGCAAGTAGAAGAGATGAGTGTTAGGCAGATGCAGCAAACGCATGAAGATGAGATTAAAATTCTGAATGACATTGACAAGCTTGCCTTCTTACAAGATAGAGGAGAAGCTACAATGGAAGAACTCGAAAACAAAATCAATGAATACCTAGACCATGTAAAAGAGCACTTTGCAAATGAAGAAAAACTAATGCGAAAGTACGACTTTCCAAAATATGACATGCATAAAACAGCACATGATATGTTTTTAGAAGAGCTTAACGATGCAGTTAAACTGTGGAAGCGCTATGAAAACATCACTAAAATCACCAACTTTATACGTAGAACGCCTGAGTGGATTGTCCTGCATGTAAATACAGTAGATGCCCCAACGGCAGATTTCCTCGCTAAAAAAATGGATCAGGTTGAAGGTTGAGTACCTGACACTTTATTTTAAGCGCAGCCACAACCAGTACCACAGCTATCATCATTAGTGTTATCTGTAGATTCAAGAGACCAATCATCAGTGGAACCACAACCAACATCACAACTAACACCAGTACTGCAGCCAGAGACAAAAGTAGCATTTATAGCCACTCTAATTACAAAGTTATTACCTTCAGCTCTTTGAGAAGAGAAAGTATGTTGACCACAGAATTCTTCATTCATAAGTTCAGCGACGATATTTGCATAATTATATGCATCTTGCTGCGTTTTAAATGTATTATTATTTGAGTATTCACTTTTTTTAAAACATTCACATTCTTGTTCCATTTGTACGGTATACATAAAGTGTTGCCTTTTGATTATTAAATTATGGAAGTAGAGGGAAAACTAACTATAGAAGCCCCCTACTTTGTCACATATCAACTTATCGGAATAATATCATTATTTGCTTATTATCATCAATACTAGCGATATTTCTTTCTAATCCGCTCTATGTCTTTTACCATTAAATGTAACTACCAACGACAATCTAATTTTTTCTTTTGTATCTAATACTAAAAATTCAAAGCCATCGATTAGTTCCATCGTTTCTACTAAAGCTTTTATTTGTTGTTTCTCTTTCTTTCTTTCTTGTTCTTCATTTTGATAATATTCAATCGTAGATGGAATTTTTCTTTCCATGGCAACTGTTAATTGATCAAAGAACTCAGATGATATAGGGTTATACATGAGTACCTTTCTTGAAATCTAAATGATAAATACAAGTATAGTGAAAAAATCAAAGGGATACTTTTCTAGTTCTTTTACCATGTTGGATTTTTCATACCTCTTTTACAAAATACTCGGATTACAAGGTATAAAACAAAACCAGCACAGCTTTATATGTTACACTACCTACTATTTTGGTTACTATCTAAACGTTTTACAAGGATTAAAAATGACATATAATGATTGGTATGAAGCACATGCTAAAAAGCATGCAGCAATTATGAAAAAACTTGAAGGACTCGATGAATATGATGTCGTCCAGTACTTTATCTTTGAAAATATGGTAGAAAAAGAGCCAGACTTTTGTGAACTTTACGCTACAAATACCAAATGCCACGAAATGTATGAACTCAACTGCTATATGTGTGGATGCCCACACTTTAGGTTCAACAAAGCACCTGTCATGCAAGATGAACTAGAGTATCACTCTGTTTGTTCCATTAACTCAAAACGTGGAAAACGAGCTATCACAGATGGTGAAGTACATCAAGACTGCTCTGGATGTACCATACCTCATGGTGAAGATTACATATTTAGTCATTTTGATCGGGATTGGCGTAAGATGATGGAGAAGGTTAAAAATTAGGTGATATTAAATTATCATTATCATCTGACCCCTATACCTCAGAGGATATAGGATTATACATCATTACCCTCCACGCCTAACTTCAACAAGAAAGCGTAAACCATCGCCACTTCTTTAAATGCTTCAAACCTTCCAGAAGCACCCCCGTGTCCAGTGTCCATGTTGGTATGAAGTAACAGCATGTTGTCATCTGTTTTGTGGTCACGCAGTTTAGCTACCCACTTTGCTGGCTCCCAGTACTGTACCTGTGAGTCATGTAAACCTGTGGTTACTAGCATGTTTGGGTACTCTTTTTTCTCTACATTGTCATAAGGAGAGTATGCTAACATGTAGTCATAAAACGCTTTGTCATTAGGGTTTCCCCATTCATCGTACTCACCTGTGGTCAAAGGAATGGTATCGTCTAGCATAGTCGTTACCACATCTACAAAAGGTACTTGTGCTACGACCCCTTTGTAGAGTTCTGGTTTCATGTTTACTATGCCACCCATGAGCATACCTCCTGCACTTCCACCTTGGGCAAAAAGTTTTTCTTTCGAGGTGTACCCCTCTTCTATCAAATACTCAGAACAAGCTATAAAATCCGTAAAAGTATTCATCTTTGTTAACAACTTCCCGTCTTCATACCATGCACGACCAAGCTCCTCCCCACCTCTTATATGCGCGATGGCAAAGACAAAACCTCTGTCGAGTAAAGAGAGTCGTGAGATGGAAAATGAAGCATCCATGGAGTAACCGTAAGAGCCATAAGCGTACTGAAGTGTGGGGTTAGTACCATCTAAGACTAGACCCTTTTTATACACCAAAGAAAGGGGGATTTTCTTTCCATCTTTAGCTGTGACCCATGCGCGTTTACTCTCGTAGTCTTCTTTCTTAAAATCACCCAAAATCTCTGTCTCTTTTAAAACAGTCTTTTCTTTAGTAAGCATGTTAAAACGTATGGTCGAGTTAGGTGTGGTTAAAGAGTTGTACCCATAACAGAGTTCGTTAGTGTCAAAATCAAGGTTCATGGAGATGTAGGTATCATACACTTCCTCACCAAAATCCAGATAATACGACTCATCTGTTTTAGTGTTTAGTATGCTGATCTCTGTTAAGCCATTTCGCTTCTCTTCTAACACTAAAAAGTCATTAAAGAGTTCAAAGCCTTCCAGCAAGACATCATCTCTATGGGCTATGAGCTCTTTCCAGTCCTCTTTACTTGTATGCTCTAAGTCACAGTTCATAAGCCTAAAGTTTTTCGCTTGAAAGTTCGTAGCTATGACAAACTTGTCTTCATGATGTTCTACAGAGTACTCCAAGTCACGCTCACGCGCAGCAAACACTTTAAATGCATCCTTGGGTTCATCTGCTAACAAAGTCTGTATTTCTGTAGAGAGTGTGGAGTAAGACTCAATCATAATGTACTTTTTAGATTTGGACTTTGAGACATGTACCCCGTAGGTATCGTCCGCTTCATGGTAGACTTCCTCTTCTTCTTTAGAACCCATCTCATACCTAAAGATTTTATAGTCTCTCAGTGTATCTGCTTCCATTTGTGTAAAGAAAAGGGTCTTGTTGTCATTAGCCCAAGTAGCAGAGCCTGTTGTATTTTCTATGCTCTCTTCAAGTACAACACCAGTCTCTAGGTTTTTAAAATACAAAGTATAAATACGACGAGAGACATTGTCTACGCCAAAACAGAGAATTTTATTGTCAGGACTAATGCTCAAACCACCCACAGAGTAGTATGCATGCCCCTCAGCCAATACATTCACATCTAAGATGATGACTTCATCCGCAGCTAAATTCTCTTTTTTACGACAATAAATAGGATAATCCTTCCCATCCTCATAACGCGCATAATACCAGTAACCATTACTCTCATAAGGTACCGAAGAGTCATCTTTTACTATCTTAGCTACTATCTCGTCAAAGAGTTCTTTTTGTAGGGTTTCTGTAGATTCTAGTTTCTTTTTAGTGTAGGCATTTTCTGCATGAAGGTAGTCTATGACCTCTGTATCTTCTCTATCATTGAGCCAATAATAGTTATCTACCCTCTCATGATTATGTTTTGTTAATATTTTGGGGTTTTTTGTTGCTTTTGGATAGTTCATGTTTGCTCGTTTTTTAGGGTATTGTAGCTAAATACGAGAGAGAGAAAAAGGGCTATGATTGAAGTATATTATGAAAGTACTTGTGTTGTAGTTGTTACCTGACACCTATTCTTTTATAAATCAAAAGATAGATTGGCAAATGCCCCTTCGACACTTTGCGCACTCTTATAGCGGGTAGCAAGTACTCTTACCTTTTTGGTCTGCATATCACATATGGCAATGCGGAAGCTCATACCCATTTGTGGCTCGACGATGCAGATTATTTTTCCTTTATATTCTCGTGTGGCGTGGATGATACCCTGTAGTTTTGGGAAAAAGTATTTCGGATAACTTAGCGGTGTGATTTCAACGATCTTTATCTGATCGTGTTTTTCAAGGGTATCGAGTATAAGCTGTGCATCTTCCATACTCTCAAACTGTACACACCAATCATCAAAAACTTTATTGAAATTTTTTAGATCTTCATCTAAAAAACCTCCAGCAAGTGATTGTAAAGCAAAAATTCCCATTTATATTATCCTGTATTTTAAAGGCCGAATATTAGCACAATTCTGGATAAAGACATAAAAGGGGATATGATAGTAATGTTTTTGGTATGAGAAATAAGTGACTGTCATTCCTTTAACCAATGACCCAGTAACACATTAACCACAGTTTCTGTACGTAGGATCCTTTGTCCTAAACTAACGGCTTTACAACCTTGCTGGCAAAGTAAGTCAACTTCATAGTCTATCCAACCGCCTTCTGCTCCAATACATAGTACCTTTGGCATATTATCTTTATTGTTAGTCTTGCACTTTGCAACATCAAGATATGATTTCCAAGATTGTGAAGCATAAGGATGAGCAATCACTGCATTACTTTGCTCCTGATGTCCCTTTTTATCTAGTAATAAAGCAGGAAATTCGTCTTCAACAAATGGCTTAAAACGTTTTTTAAACTCAATAACTGGTGGCACTATATCTATTGCTTGTTGTAACCCTTCAAAAACAAACTCATCTATACGGTTTAGTAGTGGGCTTTGCCAATAACTTTTTTGAGTATGGTAACTATTTACAATAATAAGTTTATTAACACCAAGTGATATAGAATTGAATATGAAACAAGAGATCGAAGAAAAAGTCTTAGAAGGTTTTGTCGCTTCAGATAAGCCTAATCAGTCAGTGCGTAGCAAAAAAGACAAAACAAAAAAACCTCGACACCGTAAAAACAAGGTTAAAAAAGAACAAGATACCTAAATCAATGAAGCCTTTTTCATTGATTTAATTTACCTAAACTTATAAAAATTATATTTTATTCTAATTAGTACTAATTATTATGGTATAATGAATGCAATCTCAAATACTCGATCTGTATTTGACTTCGTTTTTATCATCCTTTAAAAACACTATAACTACATATAAAGCTTAGATCTACTCGAATTAACAGTAACAGATTTTTGTTAGGCTTTTTTTTCATGATACACTTTTTATTCATAACTGATGTCTTCACCCTAAGACTATTCACTATTAATATAAAAATAATCTTAACACAAAATATACATTACACAGTAAAAATAAAAATATAGACTTTAGGTCTTAGAAAATTGGAGAAAAAAATGGTTATATATACCGTAGGTACATTTGATTTATTACATGTCGGACATCTCGCTCTATTAGAGTATTGTAAAACTTTAGGTGACACTGTAGCAGTGGGTGTTGCGTCAGATAAGGTTGTAAACTCTTATAAGCCACATGTACCTGTTATTGAGTTAGCACAGCGAGAAGAGATGCTAAAAGCCTTAAGTTGTGTTGATATTGTACGTCCATATCATGAACTTGAATATGTATCGGCTTGTAAAGAACTAAATGTAGACATCTTCGTAATAGGAGGAGACTGGGGAAATAAGCCTCACAATATTGAGGTAGAAGAGTATTTAGAATCAATGGGTAAAAAGATTGTCCAAGTAGTGTATAATCCAAGAACCTCCTCAACTAAAATAAAACAGCATGTCATAGCTCAGTTTCATAAGGGCAGACATATTGAAACAGCCATTATATAAAATGTCAGAAACAACTACTATGAAACAACCTAGCATTCTTTCTTATGTAAAAGATATACCAAACCTTTTATCACTTGCAGGATTAGCCTGTACATTACTTGCTATTTATTACTCTATTTTAGGTATATATTCTATTGCAATGATTGGTATGGTTTGGGCTGTTGCTTTTGATTGGGCTGATGGACTTGTTGCACGAAAACTCAAAGGACGAACAGCTACTGATGCAAAGTTTGGTGGACAACTTGATGTTCTTATAGATATTGTAAGTTATGGTGTAACTCCTGCCATTCTTCTTTTAAGTTATGGAAAATTCGAACCACTATTTTTAGTTGGAGCATTTATCATGATGGCTTCTGCAGCCATACGATTGAGTTATTTTAGTACCTACGGCTTAGCTGGAGGAACAAAATATACCGGACTTGCTCTAGATAACAATAGTTTGATCTTAGTGTCTGTATTTTTACTAGAGAGTGTAGTGAGTCATGGCACTTTTACAATCATTTTATATAGTAGTGGGGTAGGACTTGCCATACTCAATGTATCTGAGATCAAAACACCAAAACTTTCAGGAAACCCTAGAAATGTTTGGCTTCTAGCTAGTTATACTTTAGGAATAACTGCTATTTATGGTTTCAAACTTATATAAAAAACAGAAGTCAAATAAACTTCAAAAAGAACAAGGTGTATAATCACATTTAAATTTAGGTTTTCGTCACCTGCCCCCCTGCTTTTTCTAAGAAAAGTGTATACTTCCTATATATTTTATCCAAAGGTCAATCATGGAAACTCTCAAAATCGTATGCCCTGAGTGCAACAGCGTCAACACCATCAACAGTGAAGTCAAAAATGAGCCAATTCCCTGTTCACAATGTCAAGCAGATCTAGATGACCCCTTTCCGGTTGAAGTAACTGATGAGAGTTGTACGACCCACATCATTGAAAATGACATAGCAGTGCTAGTTGATTTCTATTCATCTACTTGTGGCCCTTGTATGGCAATGTATGATGATTATGAAGATGCGGCTCTGGGTTTTGGGTTAAAGGTGAGATTTCTCAAAATAAATGCCGATAAATACCAGAAGGTCGCCAGAGAGTATGGGGTGAGTGCGCTTCCTACCATCATCGCCTTTAAAAAAGGACAGGAAGTCAACCGTATAAGCAGGCAACTTTCCCAAGTTGAGCTCAGTTTGTGGGCAGAAAGCCTCATCTAAATGGTCATTTAATAAAAAGTTTAAAAGATGTTAAAGCCTTGGGGTTTTCGAGTCAGATGGGGCAGAGACATAAATTAACAACTAAATATAATACTTGAAATAAGCTAATATTTGTACCTATATCAAACCATTTTAACCCATCTTACGCTATAACTCATTCATAAACACTACGAGCCAATATGCAAGCAAAAGAAATCACGCAGGAAAACATCAGAACGCTCGTAATGTCGTTTTATGCCAAGATAATTAAGGATGACATTGTAGGTCCATTTTTTATCGCTAAGCTTGGTGATGACATGAGTAGTGAACACTGGGTGACACATTTGGAGACCATAGTTGTTTTTTGGTCTTCTCTGGCATTGGGTAAGCCCAAGTATAGTGGTAATTTGTTTTTACCCCAACCCAGCTAGGAGATCTAAAGCGTGAGACATTTGAACAGTGGCTAAAGCTTTTTGCTGAGACCTTAGATGAAGTATATGTAGAGGCTATAGCTGAAAAATTTAAAGAGCGTAGTATGATTATAGCCGGGAATTTTATGCGTAATTAAAGGATAGCATAGATATACACATTCCCATCGAGACGATGGAAACGAAAATACTCATTACTATTGAGGATTCACTCCATTTGGCATATATTTTTTGTTTATGTATACCGCTAAAGGTATCTGCACAACATAGGCAAACATAATAGGCAGTAACATAGAGATACCAAAGGTATTGGCAGAGAAAGTTGAAATGACCAAGGCGAGGGTTAAGTACCTTGTCACAGAGTGCCAAAATGCTGCTCTCTCCTGAGGCGAATCAAGGTCATATATCCATTTTGATACAAAAAATGTCAGCAGATAAAATACACATACAGCTATAAATGAGATGTAAAAAAGTTCTGGTTCAAAATCATAGATCTCTACAAGCAGTTGAGAGTTTTGTAATCCAAAAAGGTAAAACAATATAATGAAAATACTGATATGACTTATGTATCTGCGATACGTTTGTATCAGTGTCAGTAGCGGCGTTATATAACGTACGACTCTACTGGCAATGAATGGAATGACAATCAGAAGTTCTATCACAGCTCCTGAAAATCTACTGATGCTTATCTTATCATCATAGGTTACGCCAAAATAGCCTGCACTGTACATAGCAAACAGATGTAGCATCAGTAAAGAGAGTGAGATAAAAAGAAGATTGATAAAGAGTAGTAGAAAACCAAAAGAGGTGTCTGCACCAGACCTCTTGATCCAATGCATCACCATACCTCCACCAGACAATACAGCAATCAAAAACAGTCCAGAAGTAATACCAAAATTATGTGTCAAGAAACCAATAACAAGTGCAAAGAGTGGCAGTAGCATATAATTGACAAGAAATCCTTTCATCAATACTGCTTTATGCTCCCACACCAACTTGACATGTGCCAATTCAAATTTAAAAAGTGATGGCATGATAAGTGTTATTCCTGCAAAGAGACATATCTTTTGGGAAAAGATAAACCCATCCGTATTAGCACCATATAAAAAACCAAGCACCGCACCCAAAATAACGATAAAAATTAACTGCATTTTCTCTCCCCATCTGGATAAGTTTTAAATTGTAACATAAAATATTCTAGTATATGTCTGTGTAATATATAAGTAGTGACTATGAAATTTTCTGAATAATCTTATTAGGAATTAGTAACTCATTTTCATCATTCTCTCAAAAACTTCCAAGTAAGCATCTATATACTTCTGCTTATTCTTACGCCTATACTGCATCACCCAACGTGGATGAGGAAGTACATCTATGCTCTCAAAACAGTGGTGTTTGTCATTAAAATCTTTGAGATATTTGAGATTTTTTCCTTGTCCTACGCAGATGATGTTTGGCTTTGCCTGAGGGAATGACATCTGCTTCAGTAAGGTCTCTTCTATAAAAGGTTCTAACGCTTTTTGTGTTTGCAGGTCATCATAGTAGTTATAGTTTTTATCATTTTTAAGAAGTCCCAGTGGCATAACAGTTGTAAAGAAAAAATCTCTATAAAACTTCTCTACACCGCCATACGCATCCATCACTTCAAACATAAACGCTGCAGATATCTCTACACGTTTGTCAAGGCTGTTGGGTATGTCACAGTAGTTATCCAAATGGTACGCATCTGCAAATCCAATGCCTGTAATTCCAGAACCAAGCCTACCGGGATTTATGCCGACAAGATAGGTGCGAGGTCTATTGTCATCATAGTATTTGTTAAAAAATGTTTGCATAACTCTTTTTGTTTCTACATTGTCAAACGGGTAGATGGTCTCTACTCCATTAGGCAAAGGCATATCCTTTCGCATCGTGAAGTAAAAGTCCAATACTTGTTGAGAAAAAGTCATCATTTATGCCAAGAACAACATACAAACCCGTAAGTCATCATAACTCACATCGCCATCTAAAGCTTCAAATACTGGCTTTAAACGTAACTTGCCATCTTCTGAAAAGTTTTCTTTGATGTTCTTGGTTCTTAGCTTTAACACTGCATCATCTACCCGTTTAAAAATCTCATCTTTCGGTTTATATTTATTAATATCTATCTCGGGGTTTTCTTCTTTTATCCGAGCAAGATGCTGCACAATAGTACTTTTACCCAAACCTCTGTTAATGGCTAGTTTTACCAGCGTATCTGACTTTTCTATGAGATTTTTTGTCTTTGTGTACGTAGGTGTGACATAGGCAGAGTGTGAGGGTTTACCCTCTTTTATGTTTTGTATCTCTTCGTCTATCTTCTCTTGGCTTACTATGCCGCCAAGCTGTGAGATATGACTTTCAAAAAGATTTTCTAAGCTCTCTTCTGTCAATGCTTCTATGCTATCACTAGCCTTCTTTGATGCCATTTTAATACGCTCATCTATATGCAAAATGAGAGGGTCTACACGCAAGGCCATAGGGTTTAAACCCATAAGCCGTAAACCTTCGATATTTTTGATACGTGAAAGTGCCACATACCCCTGCCCTGTCTCAAATGTCTTACTCAAGTCTATCTCCGCAGCATCTAGTGTCATACCTTGTGACTTATGTATGTTAATAGCCCATGCCAAACGCAAAGGTACTTGTGAAACAGTCGCTGTGACCTTGCCACTGTCATTTTCTAGTGACCAGTCTTCTGGTTCTAACTTGATTTTTTTACCCTCAGTGGTTCTGACGATAGGCATGTTGTCTATGGGGCTGAAACTGAGTACTGTTCCGGTGGTACCGTTAACATACCCTGCTTCTACATTGTTTTTTATGAAGATGACAACCGCACCCTTTTTAAGCGCCAACTCTTCTAAAACCAAAGAAGATTTAAAGATCTTATCTATATTCTTTGCGCTCCCTTTAGACTCATAAACAAACAGTTTAGGCTCACCTTCAAGTTTATCTAACTCATTTAGGTTGATGCGGTCTACATCTACATTATGGGTGTAGAGTTTGGTAGGGGTAGAAATGCTCAGTTCTTTTTCATGCCTGCTTGCCAGTAGTTCTTCCGATGAGACTGATATTTCACCAGAACGTATGTCATCGAGTATGCCAATGAGTCTGTCATCATCTTGTCTAAACTTTTCTTCCAAGTAACAGGTATGTAAGTCTAGTGCTTTCCATGCAGGAGACTGCCATGCAAAACGCTTCTCTTTAGGTACTTTTGACACAGGGGGTAACTGAAAAAAATCTCCCGATATCACTACTTGCACTCCACCAAAAGGAGCATCAGTACCTTTAAAACCACGCAGTATCAGATCCATAGAAGAAAATATCTCGGGTGAGATCATAGAGACTTCATCGATAATGAGAAGTTTGAGTTTAGAAAAACGTGTTTTGAGGTACTTTTTGTCCAACAAAAAATCTACATATCCCTCATCTATACTGTCACGTATACCCAAAGCAAAAAATGAATGTATCGTCTGCCCACCCAAATGTGATGCTGCTATACCGGTGGGTGCGACAATGGTTGGGTAAACCCTACGCTCTTTTAAGTACTGGGTATAGAGATTAAGAAGATAGGTCTTCCCTGTCCCTGCTGAACCGGTGATAAATACATTTTTGCCTGATTTTAGTATGTCTAGTGCTGTTTGTTGTTTCATGAAAGTATTATAGCGCGTGCGTGCATATATCCAAGAACACCTTATGAAAATGTCAGTACAGTCATACCACTATGCCCTACAAGTATCAGAGGGTCATAGTCTCCATTAGTTCTAGAGTAACCTACTTGGATTTTGCCACAAACCTAAGCCAAAAGTACCCAAACAAACCTGCAAAAAGGGATGCTGCCAAAATCCCTACTTTGGCTTGAAAAATCAATTCAGGGTTATTAATAAATGCTAAGTCTGCCACAAAAATAGACATAGTAAACCCTATACCTCCAAGAAAAGCCACACCAAAAATTTGATTCAAACTACTGTCTTGAGGAAGAGAAGCGATCTTTAGTTTAATAGCCAACCATGCGACACCAAAAATACCCAGTACTTTTCCAAGTATCAGCCCTCCCATAATTCCCATGGACACAGGTTCCATAATTGTTGCACCTATCGAACTAAAATCGATAGCAATCCCAGCATTTGCTAATGCAAATAAAGGAATAACGACAAGGGCAACAGGTAAATGTAAATCCCTTTCAAGTCTTGCAGCAGGAGTACTTATTGCATTGATATTGCTTTCAAGCTTTAAAAGTATCGCTTTTTGTCTTTCATTCATACCATGTTTAGTATCAATAGGATACGTATCATATTCATCAAGCAGTTTTTTTGCACCTTTTCTAAAACCTACTGGTGAAAGTTTAGGTTTTGAAGGTATAGATAGTGCTGCTATAACTCCTGCGATCGTAGCATGAACACCTGATTCAAGCATAAAGAACCACATAAATAAACCCACTATAAAATATGGCAAAATCATATGAATACCAAAGCGGTTAAATGCGACCATTATCAAAAATGCGCCACCAGCCAATGCTAAAGGAAAAGTGTGTATCTGTTCAGTGTAAAAGAGTGCAATGACCAAAACGGCACCCAAGTCATCCACAATCGCAAGTGCAACCAAAAATGTAACCAATGCAGGAGGCACTCGCTTCCCTAAAAGGACTAAAGCAGAGATAGCAAAAGCGATGTCTGTAGCCATAGGGATACCCCATCCAACAGCTCCTTGCGTACCTGAATTAATAGAAAGGTAGATAAGTGCAGGAAATACCATACCGCCAATAGCAGCAAGGATAGGAAGCAGAGCAACTTTCATATTGGAAAGCTCACCAACTAAAATTTCTCTTTTAATCTCTAGCCCGATGATAAAGAAAAAGATAGCCATGAGTCCATCATTTATCCAGTGGTGGAGAGTATGAGAAAGTTCCCATTCACCAACATCAAAATCTATTACTGTATGAAAAAAATGTACATAACTTTCTGTTAATGGAGAGTTTGCAAATATCAACGCAAGGATTGTCGTAAACATCAAGATCAAACCTGTTGTGGTCTGTGCATGTATAAAATGCTCAAATGGTGTAGAGACTTTTTTAAAGGCTTTTTCCCATGGTGCGTATAATTTCATCTGTTTTTTCTTCTTTCAAATTTTGAGTATTCTCATTTAAAATAAATTATACAGAATAAGCGTTAAGAAACACTATAGTATTTGTATTTTTGATGTATAATCCTTTCATGCAAACCCTACCCATCACCCAAGTCATACCTGAAGTTAAAGAGAAACTTCTAAACAGCAACCGTTTGGTACTACAAGCACCACCAGGTGCAGGGAAAACAACGGCACTTCCTTTAGCACTGTTAGATGAATCTTGGTTAAAGGGTAAGAAGATCATCATGCTCGAGCCTCGTCGTTTGGCTGTGCGTTCTTCTGCTGCCCGTATGGCTGAACTTCTAGGTGAAAAAGTAGGTAAACGCATCGGATACCAGATAAAGATGGAGTCGGTGCAAAGTAAAGAGACACAGATACTCATCATCACAGAGGGTATCTTAACCCGTAAACTACAACATGACCCCGGATTGGAAGATGTGGCCCTCATCATCTTCGATGAGTTTCATGAACGTTCATTACATGCGGACTTGTCTTTGGCTTTGGCTCTAGAGTCTCAGGCAGTTTTACGAGAGGACTTGAAGATACTCATCATGTCTGCGACACTGAATACTTCTGCCATTTCAGAGCTATTGGATCATGCTCCCATTGTGCAAAGTGAGGGACGTTCTTTTCCTGTAGATAGCATCTATCTACCCACCCATACACCTCAACCAACCAAAAAAGAACTACCCTCTTTTGTACATACACTTCTACACAGTATTTTACAAAAAGAAGAAGGGAATATACTTGTTTTTTTAGCAGGTGTAAGAGAGATAAAGGCAGTGGAAAAGCTTCTCAACACCACTAAGCCTAAAGATGTTTTTGTCTCAACACTCTATGGTAACCTTAGCAAAAAAGCACAAGACAGAGCCATAAATGCACCACCTAAAGGCTTTAGAAAGGTGGTACTAAGTACCAACATCGCTCAAACCTCTTTGACCATAGAGGGCATAACCGTAGTGGTGGATTCTGGACTTCAAAATGTCTCTATATTCAATCCTTTTTCAGGGATGAACAAGCTTGAAAGTAACTTTATCTCTCAAGATTCTGCTACTCAAAGAGCAGGAAGGGCTGGTCGTTTGTCAGAGGGTAAAGCTTACCACCTTTGGCACAAGTCCAAGATACTTTTAAAACACGATGTCCCTGAGATACTCTTAGCGGATCTTAGCCAAATGGTTTTAGAACTGGCACGTTGGGGAAATGATGAGATAGATGCGCTTTCATGGATGGACAGTCCTCCCATCTCTGCCATAAACCATGCCAAGAAGCTTCTCCAGCAGCTAGGTGCCCTAGATGAAAATGGAGACATTACAACGCATGGTATAGATATGAGTCGTTATGGACTTCATCCAAGACTGGCACACATGATGCTAAAGGCTCAAACAATGGGCCTTGCTTATGAAGCTTCCCTCTTAGCAGTTTTGGTTTCAGAAAAAGACATCTATCGTAATGCTTTTAGTTCATCAGACATGCGTGAACGTGTCTCTGTACTGCATGATGTTGCCAGGAAAGTAGCTGTAGATACACAGTTTATCAACCTCAAACAATGCCAGTATCTACTTGCAAATGCCAAACGCATAGAAAAAGTACAAAAAGAAACCATAGATCTAGAGATGCTTGGCATACTCATGGCATTTGCCTACCCTGATCGCATAGCAAAACAACGTTATGAAAAAAACCACAGCTACTTACTCTCTAACGCAAAAGGTGCATCATTACATAAAAGTGATGAACTTTTCCATGCACGTTTTTTAGTCATATCTGATTTGGATGCCCGCAGTAAAGATGCTACCATCTATAAAGCCATAGAACTCACACAAACACAGATAGAAGAACATCTTCAAGCACAGATACATCAAAATGACGAGGTCGATTGGAACGAGGAACAGCAAAGAGTTGAAGTTCGTAGAGTTCACCGTTTAGGTGCCATACCTTTACGAGAAACACAACTAATGAACACATCAAACGAAGAAGTACTGGATGTACTTCTTGAAGCATTGGAAGAGTTGGGATTAAGTGTTTTAAACTGGAGCAAAGAAGCCCTCTTGCTTAGACAAAGAGTAAACTTTGTCAATGCACACCAAATGGATTTTCCAGACTTTTCAGACGACAATCTTTTAGAAAACATGGATGAATGGTTAGCGCCTTACCTCTCAGGTATGACTACACTCAGAGCATGTCAAAATTTGGACTTTTACAACATCCTTTTAGGACAAATGAGTTTTGAGCAGACACAACTTTTAGACACCCTGGCACCAACTAAGTTAAAAGTAGCCAGTGGCTCACACATTAGCATAGATTACACTAACATAGATCAACCTGTCTTGGCTGTACGACTACAAGAGATGTTTGGAACAAAAAATACACCTACTGTACTGGGTGGAAAAGTTAAACTGATGGTCCACCTACTCTCCCCTGCCTCACGCCCCATGCAAGTCACTCAGGACCTAGAAAACTTTTGGAACAACACTTACGAGGAAGTAAAAAAAGAGTTAAGAGGCAAATACAAAAAACACTACTGGCCAGACGATCCACTCACTGCTATAGCTACTTCTAAGACTAAGAAGCATATGTAGGGCACATCTTTTAACCTTAACTATTTCTCCGGTTGCTTGATAAACTTATCTATCTCATCAGCCGTTTGTTCAGGGTCTTCAAGTATAGGTACATGTCCTATCTCTTTCAATATAACTAGTTGACTCCCCTTAATGGTCCTATGCAACAGTGTTGCATCGTCTATATGTGTCATCCTGTCTTTTTCTCCCCATAGAATGAGTGTTGGCAGAGTAACACTACTTGCTATGTCCCTTAGATCAACGTCTTTATACAGATCTTCATACAAAACTTTCTCCAGATCTCGTCTTGCACATTTCTCAGAGAAAATAGCATCCTTAACGATATCGGGGATATATGGGGGCTTATGCATAGAATAGTTTACAAGTGTCTCAAATCTCTCTTTTGTACAGACATCATACAGTGGATTTTTATCAGACTCTTCTACCAATATAACCCCATCACTTTTTGTTTGTACCATTCCCATGGAATCTATGAGGATGAGCGCATGGAGATTTTTTGTATAATTTACTGCATAACGCAACGCGATAGCTCCACCCATAGAATGACCAAACAAATAAAAGTTCTTAACCTTTTTAGCTTCTAGGAATTCATTTAACCTTTGTGCCTGATCTGTAGTAGTGTAGCCTAAGGTCTTCTTTGAAACACTCTCCCCATGTCCAGGCAAATCGATCACAATAACATGATATTTATCATTCCACTCAGCTATCGTTCTAACCCAAGTGTCTTTGTTCCCGCCAAATCCATGAAGAAACACAAGAGTAGCATCACTCTTTGCATCATTTTCAAGATAAACTATCTCGCCAAAGTCTAAAGTGATAGACTTTTTTTCCAATCCTGCATTATAACGCTCATACTCCATCACGATATCGTATACTTTTTCTGAATCACAGGCTGTAAAACCCAGCAGTGTAATTAGTATAATGATCATAACTTTTTTCAGTGTCATTTGCTATCCTATTTTCTATACAAAACACAACATTGATAAGGTGCTATTGGCTTACTTTCATCCTCTTTCTCAGCATGGATTTTTTCTAAACCCTCTTTCTCAAAAAGCATAAACTCATCTTCATACAGTGGCCATGGCGGTCCGCCATAATTGTCTGCATCATCTTGTGTATTTGCATAAACCAACAGCTCTCCATCATGAGCAACAAGAGAAACGATGATACCCACCAATTTTTCTCTATCTTCCGGAGGTAATGACTGGATCGTAAGCCCTTCATAGACAAAGTCATATTTACCCACAGAAGATTCAGGCATATTATAGATGTCACCTACATGAAAATCAACCTTGCTTTGGGGATGTCGCTTCTTTGCTAATGCTATCGCTGTAGGAGAGATATCCAGTGCTTCAACCTCATAGCCATATTTTTCGAGTATGAGTGCATCATCACCTAATCCACAGCCAATGACCAATGCCTTTTTATTTGAGACAGATCCTTTTAGGCTTAAGTGTTTTTCCAAATACACATTAGGTGCAAGTGTAGCCCATGGGATAGTAGAGAGATCATCATGGTCAGCATTTTCATACATTGATTCAAAAAAGTTTTTCTTTTCCATTTTCACCTACTTTAAAAATATAAAATGATTATATCGTAAACATATTTTTCTCAAGCTCCAATAACTTTTTCTTCGCTTCCAAACCACCCGCATAACCGCTCAAAGAGCCATCAGATCCGATGATACGATGACAGGGAATGAAAATAGAAATAGCATTGGCACCTACAGCAGAAGATACCGCTCTCACTGCTTTTTTATTATCAATATTTTGAGCCAATTCTTTATAGGAAGCAGTAGTACCAAAAGGGATTTGAAGAAGTCCTTGCCAAACAGATTTTTGAAACTCCGTTCCAATCAACAACAAAGGAATATCAAATGTTTTACACAACCCTTTAAAATACGCTTCAAGCTCTTCTTTTGCCAACTTCAACACCCTACTCTCTTCTTCAACAAAAATGGCATTAAGACCCTTTTGTAGTCTTTTGTCTATACTCTCTCTGTTCTTTCTGTATCGCCAGTCTGCCATACAGAGTTTATTGTCGTATGACCCTAATATCATTTCTCCAACGGGTGTTTTGAAAAATTGTATGTTTATCTTATTCATCTTTAACCCAGTAACGCTTTTTGCTTCTTGGTCAATTTCTCATACACTAGATCATAGGAATGGTCTATCAGTTCTTTCACTGTTTCCTCATCAACATCAGATTCTTCTACCGTCACTGTGTTCCAATGCTTTTTATTCATATGATACCCTGCGATGATACCTTCATAGAGTGAACGCAGTTCCAAAGAGTAGATAGGATCACATTTGAGATTGACAGAAACAGGTCTATCCTCTGAAGTTAAAGCAAACATTTTTTCAGCGATACGATACACACGTACTTTTTCATCAAAAGGATAATCAAATGTAACACCTTTCTTAGCAAGTATATAGGTATCTAATTGTTTAAAATTCATCGTAAATTCTTTCCAATCTAAAAGTATTATCTTTGTAAATCATACCATAGTTCGAAGTAGATTATTAATTTATCAACGATTTGAAATTGATATTTTCTTTCATACTTTTCATTATAAAATCATCCATATAGCACATTTTATAAGGTTTTGAAAATGAGATATTTGATTCTTATATGCTTTATAATTTTAGACTCTGAAATGTGGATAACTTATATAGACTTGTTTTTCATCTGTATTGTCATACATTGCTATTTCGAAGATATGTATTAAGAAATAGTATGAGCTAACTGTGAAACAGCGTCAGTGAATTTTTGTAATTCTTGCGTAAATACATTTGGTTGAGTAAAATCAATATTATCTTCAAGAACATCAATAGCATTGAAGAGACTTATGGCACCATAAAACTTTGAACTTCCCTTTAGTTTGTGCAAAAGTTTTTTAGCTTCAAAATCATTTTTATTTTCCAGTATATTAAATAATTTTTCGGCGTCATTTTTTAATGAGTGTATATATTTGTGGAAAGATACAAGAAATGATTTCTGATCTTTCCAATAATGGCACATCTCCTCATGAAGTGTGATTCCAGGTATCGCTTCCATATCATCGATCCAGCACGGTGTTTGTTCATCATTGCTCATGGTGAGACTGGATGCTTTTTGCGGAAAATACTTCAATAGAAGTTGTTTAACTTTGGCAAATTTGAAGGGCTTATTCAAATGAGCGATCATCCCGGCATTGAGACTTTTTTCGCGTTCAAGAGCAGAAGCATGGGCACTGAAAGCGACAACTGGCAGAGTAAATCCTTCTTCTTTAAGTATATGCATAGCAGTGATCCCATCCATGGCAGGCATCTGTATGTCCATGAAGACCATGTCATAGGGATAACTTCTGATCATCTCCAGTGCCTGTTGTCCACTCTCCGCTTCATCGACTGTAATCCCCATACTGAGTAAGAGTGAACGGACAATTTCGCGGTTATGAAGGTTGTCTTCGACCAGCAGGATCTTCAGTTCCCTGAAGGTGATGTTTTGCAGAGACTCTTGATTATCTATGATTGGAGATACCAGTGCGATATCAAGTGGTAATTCGAACGAGAAGGTGCTCCCGCTTCCAAGTTCACTCTCAACATCGATTGTGCCGCCCATCGCTTCCAGCAGCTGCTTACTAATGGAAAGCCCCAAACCGGTACCGCCTTTTTCCCTGACGAAAGAGCTGTCTACCTGTGCAAACATGTCAAACAGTAAAGCGTAGTCTTCCTGGTCAATACCGATACCCGTGTCTGTTACTGTGCATTCCAGGGTACAGCTTTGAGTATTACATTGCAAAGCTGTCAATTCTACATGGATAGAACCTTCATCAGTAAATTTAACAGCATTTCCGATAAGATTGATAAATACCTGTCTTATCCGAATCGGATCACCTATTAGATACTTTGGCAGTTCAGGATCTATCTCATAAGAAAGTCTCAGGCTCTTACTCTTAATTTCCGCATCGAATATATGCAAGGATTTCTCGAAGATTTTTCGAACTTCAAAAGGCTTGCATTCGATATGGAGTTTTCCGGCTTCTATTTTACCAAGGTCGAGAATATCGGCTAATAGTGCCTGCAATACATCGGCAGAGTAGATTATTTTGCTAAGGTAGTCTTTTTGTTGTTCATTTAACTCTGTCTTAAAGAGCAGTTGTACAAAACCGGTGATAGCATTAAGTGGCGTACGTATTTCGTGGCTCATGTTGGTGAGGCACATGCTTTTTGTGTGGTTTGAGACTTCTGCTTGCTCTTTGGCACATTTCAGTTCTTCATTTGCCTGAATAAGCAAGTCGTTAGTTTCAGATAGATCCTCAGTGCGTTGAATCACTAGTTTTTCAAGATTTTTTTTGTGTTCGAGCAATTCGAATTCCGTCTGTTTCAAATATGTAATATCTAGAACAGATCCTGTTGAACCAATATACTTCCCATCTTTATCATAAAAGCCGCGTATGAAAACAATAACATCTATATATTTACCGGATTTTGTCACGTAACGTTTTTCAATTTTAGATTGCTGTACTTCATTGTTGATTAGTTGGGTAAGGAGTTCTTTGCTCTTTTTTATATCATCAGGATGTGTGATATCAGCAATACCTCGTACACCTATAAGTTCACTGCTATCATATTCTAGAAGCTTGCAAAATGTATCGTTTACTCTACTAAATTTAAAGTCTACACTCGTTATAGTTGCGACACCAAAAAGATCATTGTCATATACCGAGCTGAGCTTACCTTCATGTATAAGTTCATCTTGTAGGAATTCATTGATCAAGGTTTTCCCCTTTGTATGGTGGCAGGTACACTTTTATGCTTGTTTGTAATGTACCCATGATATTAAACCTTTAACTTGATACCTACACCAACAACAGTATGAAGTGAATCCTTACCTATCTTCTTGCGAAGCCGGTATATAAGATTTTTACAGGCTGCATCGGTCATTGACTCTTCATGGTCCAACACATCTTCGATCATGTTTTTTGTAATTAATTGATTTTTATGTTTGGTAAGAAAGGTCAAAAGTTTCAGTTCATACTTTGTCAAGTTTACTTTTTTATCTGAAACTATCAACTCTCCAGATGAGGGATAAAAATCAATATTATCTCCAATTTTGGTCATTAAGTCGTTATTGTAGTCGATCTTATTAAGACTTTCTCTAAGTGCGTTCATTATTGCTATAACACTGATTGGCTTTACTAAAAAATCAACCAGGTTTAGCTTGATAGCTTTTTTCAGTGTATCGTAATCATCATGCATAGTTGTAATGAAAATTGGCAAATTATGGTCTATCTTTCGAATCTCTTCACAAAGGGTCAAACCGCTCATACCAGGTAGTTCTATATCAGTAATAAGCAGATGAACAACTTCGTTTTCAATGACCTCAAGTCCATCCTCTGCCTTATCTCTATGATATATTTTATGAAAAAAATTTTCTAGTACGGCAAGGGTCGTATTAGCAATATTTTCATCATCTTCAACATAAAGCACATTCATATCTTTTAAATGATTTAAATTCATTTCAGTACATTTCCCTTTTATAAAACCTATTAAAATAGTATATGATTTTATTTAATTATACTTAAGTTTTATAAAAACTTCAATCCTGTGACTTTACTGAGACTTTAATATATGATAATACGTCATGATGATATATCATAACAATACAAATATAAGGAAATAACATGAAGAAATTTAATCTTTCATTAGTAGCAGTTTTGGCAATGAGTACATTCGCAATAGCGGGTGGGGATATAGCACCGGTTGAACCGGTAGTAGTATATGAAGAACCTGTTGTAGAAGATAAAGGTTTTTATTTGGGCCTGGGATATGGTTTCCTAAGTGCTGATAGAACAACAAGGTTACCTGGTGAAGACAGGAGCTATACTCAAGGTACAGGAGACTATGATCAGATCATGCTTCAGGCAGGGTATAAATTCAACTCATATGTTGCGGTCGAAGGTAGATATTGGCTTGGACTCTCTGATAATGCCTGGGCAACTATCAGTAATAATGCGATCCAAGCAGTAGGTGAGATCGATGCATGGGGACTTTATGTTAAACCTATGTACCCAGTAACACCTGCGTTTGATATTTATGCACTTCTTGGATATGCAACAACTGACTACTCTATTAAAAATGGAG
>CAKZWP010000056.1:0-7041 GCA_937921845.1 uncultured Sulfurovum sp. | reverse complement strand
ATATTTTCTTAACTAATCATATAATTAAAACTAATATTATATTATTTTTGTTACAATTAATTGAGTTATAAATAATAAATCAAAGGATTCAACATGGGTATGTTAATGATTGCTATAGGTATAGGATATTTTGGAGGCTTTATTCTTTTTTTGATCTCTGAGGAGATGTCATTAAAAGATTCTGATTTTTCTGATATTAAGGATGCATTTACGCAAGAGCTTAGTTTAGATGATAGTTTAACTAAATACGGTACTATCAAATATATGGCGATGTTTATTGTTGGTGTATTTATTATTGGTCTTTTAGTTTCAACACAAATTCTTATACCAAGTGGCTTCGGCTTAGGATTTCTCATGGCATATGTATTTTTACCATCGATGATCGGTTCACTTATTATTTTACTACTTAAATGGAGATTCCAGCCGCTACTTAAACTTATCTCTTCATTTTTATTTGGCGCTGGGTATATTGGTGCATCTGCATTTGCAGTTGCTGTTACGCATCTTTTTTTAACTTAAAATGCTTTAAAGATATCCTCGAACTCTTCGGGGATACGACAAGGTTTTCCTCATCGACATAGACTAAAACAACTTCCATACTAAAGATCTTTACTTATTCCTATCTTCAAGACTATTCTAAAATATGTATTATCTTGATTTATTAAGCACTTAATTGACTTTACTTTTACATTAGAGAACTTCTACTTACTACATCGCTGCATTGTCAAGATATAAATCTTTTTTGATAAAGCTTATCCGGTGTAATTCCAGAAAGCTTTATTTTATCGAATTACATAGCGCCTAGCATTTCTTTGATAGCATAACTCAAACGTTTTCTTTTTTCATCCAGAGGTAAATTTTTGACATCTCCTTCAGCCGAAGAAAGATAGATGATCTCAAATGTATTTGCATCTATAAGAGTCAACAACATGGCTGCAGCGGGAGCATTTTCAATCGTTATTTTTCCTTTTTTATCTACTTTTTCTTTGATAGCATCCATATCTGAAGCTGCCAAATATGCAACATAGAAATCAGGATTTTTTGTTACAGGCATTTTACCTTTTTTGGCCAATTCTGCATTAACTATTTGTTGTAATTCTGTGTTTATATCCAAATCATCAGAGGCTGAGGCATCACCCTCTGCAAAACCACTTTCATCAAGGATCTGATATGTTTTATATCCTTGTAGATTGACTTTTTCAGATTTTAAAGCAACAACTTCAATATCATCAGTCTTTACACATCCTACTGTAAATCCTACGATCATTAAACCGATTATTGTACTTTTTAATAACTTTGACATGATGTTTCCTTTTTATTTCTTTAGAATAATATATCTCTTTTAATAAAGCTATACAATTTAGTATAGCTTTATACGCTAATTAAAATCAAGTGAAAATACAATTTTCCTTCGATATTTTTATATTATTTTGCATAAAATTTACTTTTCAGATAAGATATCTATTAGTAGAGTTTCATCGATAATATGATGCTGATAACAAACTGGAGTAATCAAGGTTGACGTAGGTATGAATGTGCAAAACACTGCACTATATAAAACCGAGTTGCAGATAGGACAATCATTTTGACAAGAATATTTAAGTGGATTAAATATGTACTTCTGACTATCATCATACTTACGGTAACTACTGTACTCTTTTTACTTAACTCAACTAAAACGATACAGTGGGCTGCTGATACTTATGCTCCGCAGTATGGATTTGGATATAAACAGATTTCCGGTGGTCTGCTTACCGGGCTTGAAGTTGAAGAACTGACTTTCAAGAACGATAAACTACTTGACAGCTTAAAAGTAAGTTGGAATCCTGCCTCACTTCTCTATAGCAGAGTTTCTTTTACCCATCTTGATGCCAGTGGTCTTGATATTGAAAATATTACAAAAACAGTTGAGGCCTTTATCCCTGAAAAGGATGAAGAAGAAATTGACACCTCTTTTGTTCTTCCTGTTACTATTGGAGTGTCAGAGTTACATTTGACAGTTAAGCCTTTTGATGAGAGTGGTATAGGATTTAAAGACATCTCTTTAGACGGAGAGGGTATTGTCTACTATGGAACAGGTGTCAATGTTGATGACCTATCTCTCTCTATCGATACTAATGTCACCAATATAAAGCTTAGTGCTGGTGTCCAAGAGAAAAAAGTGAGGATTGAAAAGCTCAGTATATTGGACATTGACACGATTGCGTTTGAAGATGTGATCAAGAAAATGATAGCCATACGCATACAAGAAAAAATCGTAGAAAAAGTAGAACCTGAGATAAAGCAGTATAGGGCTGGGGAAGAGAATTTTATACCCAAAAGTGTGTTGGTTGATTCTGCTATTGTAACGCTTAAATCAGCTGATCACCCTCAGATCAGATTGCGTCAGGGAGAAATGAATGTAAGCTCTGTAAAGGTTGATATACATAGAATGATAGACTATCAGCCTAATACAGTTCAAGTGGGTGACCTCTCTGTGCTTCTCGATACAAACCTTTCCCGACTCTCTATGAATAGTAAGTTAGAAGATGAGACGATCACAGTTGAGTCATTATCTCTTCAGGACATAGATACGATAGCATTGACAAAGATTTTTGGATCCATACAAAAGGATAAAGTTACACAAAATAAGACCATAGATACTAACAATACGATTAACATGATGTTTCCAAAATTACTTCATGTAAAACATATGGATACGTCCATTAAAAGTGCGGGATATAATCCAGTATTTGTCGAAAGTGCTGAAGTAAATGCTACAAATGTTCTGTTAAATATTGCTACTTTAACTGCCCAGAGTGGAGAGGTTGATGTTGTCTCTGTGACAAATTTTACATCTTTGGTACAGCATGGGGTGATCAAAGATAACCAGATAAGAAGTCAAGGGAATATCACAGCACATAAAGCACTTTTTGAAATGTATGCTCTACCTATGAAAGAGGCTACTTTTGATCCGGTTACTATAAACATAAAGAGTGATCAAGATCAGGTAGTCGTTGATTTTGATTATAATGGAAAGCCGATACTTCAGGCAGAAAAGGGTGCATTTCCTATCGAACATCTCTCCTTGAAAAATAGAATGGTCTATGTGATTCCTGAAGGTAAGTTTAGAATTGAAAATGAAGGGAATATTTCGACACTTTATGCAAAAGATATACATCTTGAAAATGGATTGACTCTGGAAGATGGTTTAGTTGCCTACAAAGGTAAACTAACCCAAGGTAAAGTTGAAGGGATCGATGCTAACTATACCAAGCTTTTGAATGATCTGGAGATCACCTATGAAGGTGATGCAAACAGTATTGAAGCAGAGATAGAATCTGAGGGAGTGAAGGGTAAGTTTGTCTCTGATGATTTTAAAAAAGGAGAATTAACACTTTCGACGAAAGAGGAATTTGCCCTCCAAGATATGTTTTTATTACCTCAGATACTACGGCCTTCTAAAGTAGCACTCGATATTCATGTTCCTTTGGACTTCGCCAACATAATACCTTTGAATGCACACGTAAAAGCCACCTCCAATTTAGCTAATGTAGATGCAGATATATGGTATGACAAAACGTTGAAGGTCGGTACCAAAACCATTTTCCCAGAAGATTCACTTCTCAGAGCCTTTAGTCCAAAGTTGAATCTCGATGCACTCAGTCCATTAGAGGCTGATCTGAGCATGGTTGAGAAAGATTTGCATGTTGACATCAGATCTAAAGGACTTAACGCCAAAGTCAAATTTAATCCAGAGAATAAAGATCTGGATGGGAATATGGTTTTGGGTGGTGCGGAGTTTGTATTTAAAGGGAATGTTGAGAAGAAATTATCTTTGGACAATAGTGTTTCATCACTGGAAGGCTTGTTGCAAAAGATCAGTACAATCTATGTGTTTGATGTTCCCCCACTGGATGGGGATGCCAAGGTTTCCCTTATGTTAACTGATATGAAAGATGTAGCGTTAAAACTCAATTCCAATACCTTGATTTATAAGGCAGACAAAACAGAACATATTTT
This sequence comes from uncultured Sulfurovum sp., assembly GCA_937921845.1. Classification (GTDB taxonomy): domain Bacteria; phylum Campylobacterota; class Campylobacteria; order Campylobacterales; family Sulfurovaceae; genus Sulfurovum. The sequence continues at coordinate 3,039 of CAKZWP010000056.1, read as the reverse complement.
CAGTGATACAATGATGTCACTGGGCTTTTCCGATTCAGTCCTGGCATTGGACAAATACCATACCACATTCCAGGAACAGAAGATCTTTGCTACAAAACCATCAGTGATCACTCTCAAAGAGGGAAATATAGAGATTGCCCCTCTCTGGATTAATGATGAGTTGAAAGTAACGGGAATATATAACACTGAATATCAAAAAGGTGAAGTCCTTATGTTCGCAGATACTTTTAATGTCTCACATGCGTTGGCTGATCTGGTAAGTCGTCTTGATCTCAATACCACTCTTGAGAATAATGAAACAGAAATCAAGGGTACGATCACCATCTTGGGTGGAGACATCCATTATAATATGGATGTAAAGACTTTTTCATCTGACAGTGATATCATCAATGCAGAGGAACTGAAGAAGAAAAAAGGCAGTCCATTTATGGATAATTTAAACACTTATATTAGGGTCAAGACGGAGAAATCATTGATCTATAAAACAGAAGATGCCAAGGTTGAAGCCAACGCCGACCTCTTGATACAAAAGGTATCTAAGGGTCGTATGAATGTACTCGGAACAATAGAAATTCTTAAAGGTTCAACTTATAGCTATAAAGATAAGAAGTTTCTCTTTGACAAAAGTTTTATAGCCTTTGCCGGAGATCCCAAGAAACCTATCCTAAATATAATTGCAATCTATAAGACGACTAAGGCGGTTATCACCATACAGGTAAGGGGAATTCCTAGTAACCCTGATATCATCTTCTCTTCAAAACCATATATGAACAAGAAGGAGATACTTTCAACACTTCTCTTTGGCTCTCAAGAGGGTACTGAAGATATGAGTGAAGATGATATGATGAAAATGGTCGGAGGTTCAATGGCTCAATCAGTTTTCGAAAATCCAGCGGGTGCGGTTGTTAAATCTGCTTTCTCAAGTATTGGTATAAATATTGACAGTCTCCCTTTTGTTGGTCGATCCAGTGATGCAAATAAAACAAAAAAAGCATTATTTTCATTTTTTTCCACTGAAGATAAGGTTGTGATTCCTACCCATGAGATTCATTTTACAGGTCAGAAGAATATGGATAAGAAAGACCTTCAAAAGGCAATGGGTGTTGACACAAAAAGTATATTCCAATTTTGGAAAGAAGATAAACCGACCATTAATGATAAGCTTTTACCAACACTTGAAGAGTCATTGCGAAACTTTTATGATTCTGAAGGATTTTATGATGCCAAGTTTTCGATTAAAACATCAAAAAGCGATGTTACTGTAAGTATTGATGAAAATAAGCCGGTGAAGATTCGTGATATCAATATCAGCAGTGATTATGATATTTCTGATCTGATTACATTTAAAAAAGGCCAGATCTTCAGGTCAAAAGAATTTGTATCTATCAAACGTAACATCGATCAGAAGTTAATGAAAGATGGGTACTGCAGTTATGATCTTGACTCTAAAGCATATGTGGATTTAGCTACCCATGAAGTGAATGTACAATTTAAGCTGGAAAAGGGGGGTGTCTGTACTTTTGGAAAGGTTTCGGTCAAGGGATTGGAGACAATCGATGATTCTGTGGTGATATCTAGAGTCAGAGCCAGAGAAGGAGAACGTTTTAGTACAGATCGGATTAAAGAGACTTATGATGCACTTCATGGTCTGGATGCCTTTGGCTCTTTGACGCTTAACCATGATTTAAAATTTTATAATGTAGTACCCATAGACATCGTAGTATCTGAGGTCGAAAGACCATGGTATTTTAAGGGTGATGTAGACTTTGATTCCTCTGTGGGCTTAGGCGTATCGGCTGCACTCATCAGAACAAACTTTATGGGAAATGCCAAAAGTATCGGTTTGGGATTTACATTTTCTGAAATAGACAGACGTGTAGGGATGGATTATTTTGTACCCGCACTCTTCAAGGTCTCAGAATATTATATTGATCTTAGAACTAAGATCGGGTATAGTGAGTTTAAATATGAAGGGTTTACTGAAGCAAAAGGGTATGCAGAGGCATTGCTTAGCTACAACGATGAGAAATGGAATATCGATGCTGGATTGGCAATAGAAAATATAGATATTTTACCCCGTAATCCTCTATCTATTCCAAGTGTAGGAGCGGGAAACTTCTTGCCAATTTACCCTTTTCTTCGTTTCTCTTATGACAACAGAAATTCCAAGATTCTTCCCCGGTATGGTTATTATATTGGGGGTATGGTGGAGTATGGACTACCCTATGATGAAGAGAAGGAAAGTTCTTATTTCAAATATGGCGTGGAGGGAAGAGCGATCTACAGCTTTAGTAATTTGACACTTGGAGCAGTTGCAAAAGTAGGCATCGTTGATCAGGGAGACAATGAGATCCCTGAATCTAAGTTGTTTTTTGCTGGTGGATCCGATACTAACCGTGCATACGGTTATAAACGTGTAGGTGTGATCACCTCTCCAACATCTTACACTATAGAAGGGGGATCGACGATGACTAATCTTACTGTCGAGGCAAACTATCCGATTATGGATAATCTCTATGGTGCAGTTTTTACCGACAATACTATGCTAACCAAGGATTCTTATGATTTTAGCGGAGATATTTTGTCATCTGCTGGAGTGGGTATACGGTATAAAACACCGTTCGGACCTATTAAAGTTGATGTAGGTATGAATGTACAAGACATTTCTGAGTATGCAATCCACTTTAAGATAGGGCATTCATTTTAAAAAGAAGTAAATACATCTTCAAACACTTCAGGGATACGACAAGGTTTTCCTTCATCGACATAGACTAAAACAACTTCCATACTAAAGACTTTCACTTCTTCTTTCCATACTTCTTGTAAGAGTACTAAGGATGAGCGTTTAAGCGTTAAGATCTTTGTTGTGACCTCCAGGGTATCACCTAGTGCAGAAGTGGCTAAAAAACTGGCTTTGATGTCACGTACCACAAAACCATTGTTATCACCCAATGTAGGTTTCTTCCCTCTTTGGAAAAAGATTTCTGAGCGTGCACGTTCACAATATTTTATATAATTCGTATGGTAGACAATACCACC
>CAKZWP010000055.1:0-16173 GCA_937921845.1 uncultured Sulfurovum sp. | reverse complement strand
TCTTCTTCCTCATCATCTAAAAACTCATCATCAGATCCTGCCGACTCTCTCAGATCAGAAAGAAATGAATGTGTTGATTTATCAATATCTCTAAAACCTGATGCATTCGCACTCACAAATAATACCGCCATTACTGCCCATAGATACATTTTCATACTTATTCCTTAGGTTCTAACTGTTTTAGTTCAAAATACTCTTTTTGAAGTCTTTGATTTTCTACTTTTAATATTTTCTCTTCAAGAGACAAGCCTTGTTTTTTCTCTTTTAACTGATTCAAAACAGTTAGTGAGTTCTCCCCATAGACCAAGACACCAACATAGATGCCAAAGAGAAGGATGCCTAGTGCCGTCACCAAAAAAGTTTTTAGTGAAAGTCCGGCTATACTACCTTCTTCTCTCGCATCTGCCATATATTATACCTTCATTTACTTTGTAAAAATTGACGCACCCAAATACTCAAACTGACCGAGTTCCGCTTCGATCTCAAGTAGTCTGTTATATTTAGCGATTCTGTCACTTCTTGCTGTTGATCCCGTTTTAATCTCACCGGTATTCAATGCTACAGCAAAGTCTGCGATAAAAGTATCTTCACTCTCTCCTGAACGGTGAGACATAACACACGTATATCCACTTCTTTGTGCAAGACGGACAGTTTGCATCGTTTCAGAAACTGTTCCTATCTGATTTGGTTTGATCAAGATAGAGTTTGCGATATCTTTTTCAATACCTTCTGCCAATATAGACACATTCGTCACAAAAAGATCATCCCCTACAAGTTGTACTTTATCTCCAAGTACTTCCGTCAATTCTTTCCATCCTGTCCAATCATCTTCACCCAAACCATCTTCGATAGAAACAATAGGGTACTTCGCACACATATCAGCATAATATGCTGTAAGCTCTGAACTTGTGATCTCTCTGTTTTCAGATTTAAGTACATAAAGACCCTCATCATTGAGGAGCTCACTTGCAGCAACATCTAAAGCAATAGCAATTTGCTCTCCAGGTTTATACCCTGCTTTTTCAATCGCTTGCATAATGACCTGAATAGGCTCTTCATTGCTTTTAAGGTTTGGTGCAAAACCACCCTCATCTCCAACTGCTGTACTCTCACCCATCCCATCAATGATCTTTTTAAGGTTATGATACACTTCAGCACATGCTCTAAGCCCTTCTGAAAATCTATCAAAACCTACTGGCATAACCATATACTCTTGAAAATCTACAGAGTTGTTCGCATGTTCCCCACCATTAATAATGTTAAGCATCGGAACAGGCATCACGACTGCATTTGCTCCCCCAAGATAACGGTAAAGAGGCATACCCATACTTTTTGCAGCTGCACGTGCAACCGCCATAGAAACACCAAGTACTGCATTCGCACCCAGGTTCCCATAATTTTCAGTCCCGTCCACTTCTTTCATCACAAGGTCAATCTCTGCTTGATTAAAAGGGCTTAATCCAACAAGTGCATCACAGATAGCACCATTGACATTTTCACAGGCTTGAAGTACACCTTTACCCATGTATCTGTCACCACCATCACGAAGTTCAAGTGCTTCACGTTTACCTGTACTAGCTCCACTAGGAACAATGGCACTTTCAACTGTACCGTCACTTAAACTTACAGTCGCTTTTACAGTAGGGTTTCCTCTACTGTCCATTACTTCTGTTCCTACGATTTCATCGATAAAAATCATCTATATCCTTTATATGCATTTGGTATTTTACAATTGTCTATTATTTTATCGAAATTTACCCTATACTTAAATGAGTACACTGAGGTGAAGACTGAGGTAACGAATGATTGTATCTTTCAGGCTTTGCTAAAATATTTATTTTGAGAGCTTTTCTATAATGGAGATGTATGAAGATTTCTATGAATTTGGGAAAGAAACAGCTTCTTAGCCTATTGCTTAATAAAAGAGCCATGATGATCAAGAGTCCTCCCAATCATCATTCAGCTATGTATCATTAATCCATTTTTGGTTTAACTGGAGGCATTGCCCTGATAGCAGCTTTTATATGTCCCGGTGTTTTGTCTGTTTCTTTATATCCCGCCTTTAGTAAGTCATAATACGCAAACGGCATGTAATGTTCTCTGGTTACCACCACTTTTGTGTTATTGATCTTTGCCCAGTTGAACATTGACTCAGCACCTTTAGCGCCGACATGGATACAGCCGTGGGACATTGCATCATCATTACCCATATGGATTGCGTGTCCTCTTTGTGTAAACCATAAAGAGAAGTCCATATTGTTTATACCTGAAGCTTCAGGGTACGATTTCGACATATAAAAACGCTCTTTTCTGAAAATATTAAAAATTCCCGACGGTGTTTCATATCCTTTTGCCCCGGAAGAGATGATCGCGGCCCACCAGATGACACCATCTCTGTCCACTGCATATGCCGCACCATCTGCGCCCCTTTCTCTCAGTGAAGCCACGATGTAATTCTCTCCCGCAAGATCTACTACAGTCTCCTTGCCATCATCTCCCAACACAGCAAATTTTGATTTACTTAAAGGGAACACCTTGCTCGTACTGTCTGCATACAAAAAATATGTGCAGAGCATCATAACCATTCCAATTGAAACTATTTTTTTCATTTCCTTTCCTTTTTTAGAAATATAACCATTTGTTTTTTAATTATATTGTTTTTACTATAATTTATCATTAAGAAATCTATTCTTTGATATACTTTTTTCATCATCATATAACAAAGGAAAAATAATGAAAAAAATAATCAATATGACACTCATAGCCACAGTATCACTTTTATTTACCGCATGTACAAGTTCAACTGCTTCCCCAATAGTTAAAAGCCCTAGTTTTAAGTTAGGAGAGCAGGACGGATGTAGTACCGCTTCAGGTAAATACACAAAAAATCGTGACGCTTTCCAAGCAGATGAAGACTATAAAAATGGATGGTTCCACGGAAGAAAAAACTGTAACCCTTCTCAAGCAAACTAATACATTTGAGTCTTTCCTCTCGTTCCAATGAGGTACTCTGGTAAAATTTCCAGTGTACTTCATTAGAGAAAACACCCTTACTTTTAAACTCTAGCTAACTTCTCTCTTTCTTAACAGTTTATTTACCATAAAAAGTCAGATCCTATGTAAATCAATAAGGTGGGTTCACTGCTTTATACACCAAAGTATCCCCTTGATAGAAAGGTTGATAATAGATATTATCACATCTTCTATAGCTTACCCCACCATGCACTATCGTCGTACATGTACTTGGCATAGTGGATGCTGCTATAATACTACCTATTGCTACCACGGATGCCCATGCAAGAACCGGATGTCCATGATAATAACCATAATGTCTATGTCCACCATAATAACGATGATTTACATTCACATTTCTATTGACATTGACATTTCTATTCACATTTTTATTGGGTCTGTTCGCAGGTCTAGTCGAGGGGCGGTTTGCAGGCCTACTTCTTGCTCCTCCACCTCTTCCTCCTCTGCCTCTTGCTTCTGCTGTATTGAGAAGAGACACATTCAAGTGTAGAGGAAAGGCACTATACCCATTCACTGCCTGCACATTGCTCTTAACATTCACCGATGGAGAGAAGAATCCTATCATTGCGGCAACGACTGTAAACTTTACTAAAAATATATTTTTCTTTTTCATCATGTCTTCCTTTCTTAATTTGCACTCTGAACAGATATCTTTTCGGCACCTTTAGGGGCTGTAAAAACAAAGTCCCTGTCTGAAATTTTTGCATTGGTATCCCAATGGAGTGAAGTATTGATCCGATATTCGTTTTTACCCGTTTTATCAATAATACTATAGGCTTTCATCAATGGTTCATCCCCTGTTGCGATCCATACATGCACTTCTTTAACAAGGTTACTGAAAGCTACATAATTACACTCTGTACCATCTACCATCATCGTACCGAAACTTTTACTTTTTATGAATTTTAGACGTTTGTCCATGTCGCTATAGATTAATTGTGCCAAAGGTGCTTTGATACCAAAATTTTCAAAAATATGGTCAAGTGCACCATCGATCGTTTCAGGTGTATTAAGCTGTCCATAATAGCCAAATCCATGATCTATCATTGTATACACACCGTTATTGATGTAGCTGCTTCTGTCTTTAGTTGTTCCTTTTGTATCTACCCGAAGTTTTCCTGGTCTATCTACCTTTACAGAGACATCATATCTATCTTTACTCATCGTCCCGTCATCTTTTGTTTCATTGTCGATAATCACTGCCTTAAAAGCATATTTATCCATACTGCCCGTATATTCGTATGCTTTATTGAGTATATCTCTGGGAGACTGCTCTGTCGCAAACAGACTTGTACTACCAAGGAAGAGTGCAACACCTGTTGCACAGAGAAGTTTTTTGTATAATTTCATTTTCTACCCTTTATAATAAATTATGTACTCTATATATAAGTACAACTGATTTAGTATAGCACTTATTTTTATTTTTGTCTAACATGAAAAGAGAACATTTATGTGATGAATCGTATTGATATAAGGAGGAGAAGTGAAAAGTGTTTTTTTAGCAGGGTGTTAACATGTTAGATTGAATATCCTGTATCAAATTGGCATAAAGCCTCAAGGTTTATTTGAGGCTTTGTAGATTTTCTTAAAACTTAATCTTCGTTCATTTCACTCTCATCCACTGCCAGACCTTCACCAAAACCAAGGGCTTCTTTGATCTTACCTTCGATCTCTGCCATCATTTCAGGATTTTCTTTGATAGTGATTTTTGCATTCTCTTTACCTTGACCCAGCTTCTCGCTGCCATAACTGAACCACGCACCTGATTTGTCTATAATATCCATTTTGACACCATAATCAATGAGTTCTCCTACAAAAGAGATACCCTCACCGAACATAATGTCAAACTCTGCCTGTCTAAATGGTGGAGCAACTTTGTTTTTCACTACTTTAGCTTTCACGCGGTTACCTATGGAAGATTCACCTTGTTTTAGTGTAGCGATACGACGTACGTCAATTCTTACTGAACAGTAAAACTTCAATGCATTACCACCCGTTGTTGTCTCTGGTGATCCATATCCCATAGTACCAATCTTCATACGAATCTGATTGATAAAGATCACTGTTGTGTTTGTCTTATGTAAGATCGCAGTCAGTTTACGTAATGCTTGAGACATAAGTCTTGCCTGAAGTCCCACATGCGTGTCGCCCATGTCACCCTCAATCTCACTTTTTGGTGTAAGTGCAGCAACAGAATCGACAACGACCAAATCAACCGCCCCTGATCTTGTCAATGTTTCCAATACATCAAGAGCCTGCTCACCAAAATCTGGCTGAGAAACCAAAAGATTATCAGTATCGACCCCTAGATTTTTAGCATACACCACATCCAATGCATGTTCTGCATCTATAAAAGCACAGACCATATCTTTTTTCTGTGCAGAGGCGATCGTCTGAAGTGCCAATGTTGTTTTACCTGACGACTCAGGTCCATAGATCTCTATAATACGCCCTTGAGGAATACCGCCAATTCCCAAAGCCATATCTAATCCAAGAGAACCTGTTGAGATAGATTCGATAGGTTCAAACTCCTTATCTCCCAGTCTCATCAGTGTACCTTTACCAAACGTCTTATCAATTTGTTTGATTGCCATATCCAGTGCTTTTTGCTTGTTCGCGTCCATTGCCATTGTCATATCCTTAACCTTAATGTTGAATTCTAGCACCATTCTAATAGGTTTCTCATACAAGATACAAAAATATGTCAAATTGACATGTTTTTTATAAAAATTACTAAAAAGTTACCACAAATACAAACAATGATAAAATACATTATCCTAACAAAGAGAGTACCCTTGTCCATGAATCCTATACAATTAGCCCATTCCCCAGATGCAGATGATATTTTTATGTATTTTGCCATTAAATTTGGTTGGGTTGATACCAAAGGCTATACCTTTGAAAACATTGGACTCGACATTGAAACCCTGAATGTAGAAGCCCTTAGAGGAACCTATGATGTCTCTGCTATAAGTTTTGGGATGTATCCGCTCATAAAAAATGAGTATGCTTTACTTCGTACCGCAGTTAGTTTCGGAGAAGGGTATGGACCTAAACTCATACGACGCAAAGACAAAAAGCTCAAACGTAATTTTAAAGTAGCTCTTTCTGGAAAATATACAACCAATGCCATGCTTTTCAGAATTTATTACCCTGAAGCAAGACCTGTCTATATGGATTTTCTTGAAATTGAGGATGCTGTTGTCTCGGGTAAAGTTGATGCTGGCGTACTGATCCATGAGTCCATCTTGGATTTTGATGAAAGTTTAGAGGTGGAAAAAGAAGTGTGGGACATTTGGGTAGAATTGGCAGGAGAAGGTCTACCTCTGCCACTTGGCGGGATGGCGATACGGAGAAGCTTACCCTTAAACCGTGCTATAGATATAGAAAACATCCTTATAGAGGGTGTCAAAGTGGCTAACGACAGAAAAGAAGAACTCTGTGCCAAACTTGAAGCAGACAACCTTGTACGTATCTCAGATGAAATGCTTAAAAAATATCTTGATATGTATGCATCTGATGAATCTGTCGAACTCTCTGACCTGCAACTGAAAGCACTTGATACCCTTTATGACATAGGCTATAAAAATGGTCTATGGGAATCAGCTATAAAAACGGAAGATTATTTAATCCCTAATGAGTACGAAGAACTACGGAACAGCTAATGTTTTTTAAAACCATAGACTTTTCCAAATACTCCAGTATCAAAGTGGGGCAACCGACAGAGGTATTGATGATAGAAGAAGGTGACAGTATCCCTGCTGACAGATATCTCATCGGTGGAGCGAATAACCTGCTTGTCTCACCTGCACCTCCCCCACTCATGATGCTCTCTAAAGACTTTGCCACTATCTCGCAAGAAGTTAACATTTTGACCATTGGTGCAGCGATGCCTACCGGACGCATCGTCTCTTATGCCAAAAAACATGACATTTCAGGTTTCGAGTTTTGCTCCAAACTTCCAGGAACGCTTGGTGGCATGCTTGCTATGAATGCAGGGGTCAAAGAGTATGAGATATTTAATATTTTACACTCCATAAAGATCAATGGACAATGGGTTTTGGCAGAAGATATAGAGCATGGTTATCGTTTTGCCAAACTAGGGGGTATCGCTACACATGCTAGGTTTGAGATACACCAGGGTTTTAACCAAGAACTCCTAGATGACCTGCTTAACCTACGCTCCAATCAACCTCATGAACCAAGTGCAGGTTCAGCATTTAAAAACCCTGAAGGTGATTATGCCGGACGTCTGATAGAAGCTGTGGGATTAAAAGGTGTAAGAAATGGACAAATGCAATGGAGTACCGTACATGCCAACTTCTTAGTCAATTTAGGGGGAGGAACGTATAAGGAAGCTAAGTCTCTTATAGACTTAGCCAAAAGTAAAGTTTTAACTATGTTTAATATAGAGTTAATAGAAGAGATTAAAATCCTCTAAAAAAATCTATTTTACGTCTTCAGATCCATCCAATACATATTCGTCACCTAAACAACGAACACATCTAACATAGTTAGACTGACTAGGTTTACGTGCATATTGCATTGCATCTGCAGGAAAGACAACATAATATTTATTCTCTACTGTAGGAGTAGATGACCAAAAGTCTGAAGCACGATAATAAACAAATGGATTATGCTGAGCATCATGTACACGAACCAACTCATCTGACGTAGGTAATCTCCAATCATTGTATCCAGCATAATTAAGCGCACGACAATAATTCATCGCATGTCTGTGTTTACCCGCTTTCCCTACAGAATGCTCACGCTTGTAGGCACCATCTTCCCCGTCCGTATAGGCCGCATCTTGCCACATTAGATTTGCATCTTTTTCAACATATACTTTATTTGTTTTACAAGACGCATTTGACATCTCGGCAACAGGTGCAAGTGTAGCACTTTTATTTCCTCCAGCCATAAGTAGTGTTGTGAACATAGAAATACATGCCAATATAAGTACTTTTTTCATCGTTTTCTCCTTTGGTTATCCAATATTATTCAATATCATAATATAAGATACATCAAACCAAGCTAAATTTAGCATATAATCTGAAATAATCTAATATTATACAGCTATTAGGCGTGTATTTCTATTTTTACACCTTTTTCAACAGCACGCCAAAGTTTATCTATAGCAAGGTTTGGAACTGCCATACACCCCTCAGTCCAATCACGTGAAAGGGTATAGCTATCGCCTCTTCCATCAGCATTCCATTTGGGTTGCCCATGAATCGTAATATACCCCCCTGGGTTTACCCCTCTAGCACGCGCTCTTGCTTTATCAGCCTCGCTTGGATAAGAGATCATCAGAGATTTATAGAGTCTGGAATCACATTTTTTTCTCACAATACTATACGAACCTTCTGGTGTTCTATAATCACCTGCTTTTACTTTATTCCCACCATTGGCTCCGCCATTAGCGCCTAGAGAGATACGAAATTCTTCAACAACTTTGCCATCTTTGTAGGCATACATCATTCTTTTTTTCTTATAGACAACGATCTTGTCTATTTTATTATTATGGTCAATCTCTGCCCCTCTTGCCAATTCCCTAATACACTCTTTTGTTGCATAAGGTGTTTTATCAAGTTTTCCATAATAGGTATTCTCACCACACCCAACGATGAACAGTGCAATAGTCAGCCCCAGCATACTCAATTTTATTTTCATTTATTTCCTTTCACTAAAATAATCAACCCCAATCCTCATTTTGGCGTTTAGATTTATGTTTGTCTTTTTTATAAGAAGCGCCGTTCTTTAACTTCTGCAGTCGATTTAAATTACTCATCTCCGCCTCTCGTATATCGGAGAATTCCTTGTCAGTAAATACTTCCACTAAGCATGTACTCACATGAATACGCACGATATACTCTTTGAGTTGCTGATGATATTCCGATTCGAGATGCACCTCAACTTTTTCATCAAACTTACTTTTAAGTTGTCCAAATTTTCTTACAAAATCCTCAGCATCTACATTGTCATCTCTAAACATACGAAAAAGATTTTTACTTACTTTTTCTAATTCTACTATATATTTTTGACGATTAAATTTATCGATCTGTTTTTGTGTATATCTCACAATGCCCCTTTATCGTATAACAATAGGTACACCTTCACGTACGGCATACCATAACTCTTTCATTGCAGAATTTGTCACAGCCACACACCCCTGCGTCCAATTTTGAGAAAGTGTATAGTTATCCCCTTTGCCGTCTGCATTCCATGTAGGTTGTGCATGAATAGTCACAGCTCCCCCTGGGTTCACACCTCTTCTGGCAGCATTGGCTTTATCTTCCGGTCTAGGGTAAGAGATACAAAGAGAACGATAATATTTAGGAGAACAGAGTTTTCTTGAAATCCAGAATTCACCTTCAGGTGTTCTGTTGTCTCCTTGTTGCTGCTTATGCCCCACCGGATTTTTTCCTAAAGAGACGGGAAGAGTACCCTGTACCTTACCCTCTTTATACAAATACATTTTACGTTCTTTTTTGATCACAACAATCTTATCTATACTTTCACCTTGAGAAAAATCTTCAGCTTCCAGTAATTCTTCTTTACACTCTTCTAAAGTATATTGATTATTTACTATAGGTTCAGGCTGGTTACATCCTGCCAACCATATTAGTATCATAAATCCATAGAGGTATCGCATGTGTTGCACTATCCTTCAAACATATAATTTGGATATTTTAACACAAATTAGATAACTAACGGTAAATAAAAAAGCTTGATAATAAAGAGGGGGAGTAAGAAAATAGTGATAAACACTCTTCAGAAGAAGAGGTTTATCTAAAAGGGGAAAGCGAATTAACAAGCTGCCTTAGCTGCTGCCAATGCTTCTTCGTAGTTAGGCTCTTCTGTAATTTCTGGAACAACTTGCTTATAAGCAACTTTACCATCTTTACCGATTACGAAGATAACTCTAGCCATGATACCCGCTAAAGGACCATCTGCCAAAAGTACACCATAAGCGTTAGCAAAATCTTTGTTTCTGAAGTCTGAACATACTTTAATTTTATCGATACCAGCTGCACCACACCATCTAGCTGCTGCAAATGGAAGGTCCATAGATACTGTAACTACTTCTACACCGTCAAGGCTAGCTGCTTCAGTGTTAAATCTTCTAGTTTCTGCATCACATACACCTGTATCAAGTGATGGTACTGCAACTACCAATTGAACTTTACCTTCACCACCAATTGTTTCATTTTGAAGCATTGGATCACAGTTTACTACTGTTGTTACTGGAGCTGTGTCACCTACGTTAATTTCTGTACCTGCTAGGTTACATACGATGTCGTTTTTAAATGTTACTGTTGCCATTTAAATTCCTTTAAAATAATTTTTGTTCATGCATTATGGCTTAACCAATCTAAATATGGTCTTAAATCAGACAATTTTACTCTTATTTGTTAAATCTTCTGTAAAATTGTTTTAATAATAGAGGAATTTTTATTGTATCAAGTCTATATTTGCAATACCTTCAACCCACTCTACCATTGTTGCATTTGCTGTAGGACTAGGTGCCTGCATAAAACTTACTACAAAACTATCTTCAATGCGTACCACACCAAATGATCTTGCTCTTACCGCTGTTATTTCAGATACAAGTAACTTGTTTCATTTATCGTTATTCTAGTGTGGGTATTACATCCCTGGGATTCGAGGAATCCTGCCCAGTTTAGAATTCTTACAGTACCAGCCCCACATCTTTTTCATCCAGTGGCCTACGATAGGCATAGGGATCATCTTCCCTCCATTATCACTACGATAGACAAATGCTGCACCATTTCCGGTATCCATCACACATAAAATATTCAAATGCTCCATATAACTTTTTTTGGAATCTATGTTTTGTATTCTATTCATAATGTTATAGGCTACATTTTTAGCCATTACCTCAGCGACATGCCCTTGTTTAGCTCTCCATTCCGGTCCCATAAGAGAAGCAGAGTCACCGATGGCATACACGCTATCAAAGCCTTCTATCTCATTATACTCATTGGTGACAACAAAACCCGCATCGCTCAATGGCAGTCCAGACTCTTTCAATATATGATGACCTGTACCCGCGGATATATACATTGTCAAGTCTGATTCTAGTTTAGTCTCATCTGCAAAACAGATACCGTCTTCTTCAAAATGTGTGATTTTGGTTCCTACTTTTTTAGAGACATTCGTCATCTTGAACATCTTGTCCATCATCACCAATGCTTTTTCACCCATCTTTTGTCCAGGTTTAGCCATAGGGGCAAAAAAAGTAAGTTCAAAATTCTCACGTACTCCTTTTTTCTTTAGATAGGTATCTACATTAAAAAGTACTTCAAACGCAGGACCACCACGTACAGCAGAAGTGTCTTTGGGATTACCACCAAAGCCCATGGCGATTTTCCCTGCATTTTTACTTATCAGTGCGTCTAAACGTTCATAAAGTGCCGTAGCTTCTTCTGGCTTACCACAGATAGAAAGTGTATGCTCCATACCTTGTAGTTGTATCTTATCCTGCCCAAGTGCCACAACAATATAGGTATAGTCATATAAAATACGACCGCTCTGCAGAGTCACTTTCTTGGATTTAGCCTCCAATTGCGTCACAGGATCTATAATGAGTTGAAACCCATGTTTCATCGCAAGTCTATCTAAGGGGACCGATACATCTTCTCTTGTCACATCACCTGTGGGTATCCAGATAGAGGTAGGATAGATATAAAAATAATCTCTGTCACTCACAAGTGTTACATCTAGATCTTGCTTTTTAAGATAGATAGCTGCTTCAACACCGGCAAAGCCACCACCCAATACCAATACTTTGGCTCGACTCATTATATTTTACCTTGTTCATATTGTATTTTAGTCTGTATCATTGCATCTCTCCTAATACTTAACTATGCCTGTTTGTTCTTTTTTTACCAAGCTATCAGACACACTTGAACTGGCACTAAATATCCCATACATAGCCCCTACCAATAGTCCCGACAGGATCACGATCCATACCGTCAGTCTCTTTTCTGTACTTCCTTTAGCCTTATAGTCTTCTATCATTGCAAGAGTTGGTTCTGTATTGTTCATGATTTCTCCTTATTTTTTCACTAGGTCTGCACGAGGGTAAAAGAACACCTGTTCTCTTTCAACCATGATTTTCTCTTTATCATCAGTAGCATATGCTCTTATAAGTACAGGGATCGGTACATCTTTTCTCGCATTATCTGCAAGTTTTTCTGCGGTTTCCAGAATGACCACTTTTTTCTTTTTCTTTCCTGCACCCAATTTAAATGGTTCACTAGGACGTTTAATTTTAATCTTATCGTTCCCAACAATTTCAAAGTAATAGGTATGATCTTTTCTATCTGTATTGGCAAACATGAAAATATAGTCATTCTGTACCACACCATTGTCCAGTACCTTATAGAGTCTTTGCCCCTTGTTAATATTTAAAAGCATATGTTCTTTTTTACTTCCCATCATAAACAGTGCGACCAGCACAATCATAAGCACAGCAAAATAGGCGATAACCTTACCTCTAAAGTAATTGGTTTTACCTGCGTGGTGAAGCGTCTCTTTTTCACTTGACCACTGTACCAAACTTGGTTTACCCAGTGCGCCCATGACTGAAGTACATGCATCTACACATTCAAGACAGTTAATACACTCAAGCTGAAGTCCTTTACGAATATCAATATGTGTCGGACATACTGTCACACAACTTTCACATGTAGTACACTCAGCACTTTCATCCACTTTTAACAACTCTTTTTGTTTCGTAAATTTCTTTTCTCTCTCATACCCATGTCCTTCATAGATATCTCCACCACGGATAGGATCATACACTGCCATAATGGTATCATCATCATAAAGTACTGACTGCACACGGCTGTAAGGACAAATATAAACACAGAAGTTTTCTTTGATAAAAACAACATCAAGAATAATAAAGAGTGCCGTACTCACCAAAATCCCTACCAACACCATATGCTCCGTAGGATTATTCATATAGCTAAAAAAGTCTTCAGGAGGGACAAAGAACCATAAGAAGTCAGCTGCAGCGACAAAAGCGAGCACAGACCAAAGTAAAATAGCAATGACACTTTTCACTTTATTTTCAAGTTTGCTCATATCTGGCTCTTGTTGCTTATTTTTAATACGCTTTCTCAAACCTAAAAGCTTTGTTTCTATACCATCTCTATAGATGACACGGAAGATAGTCTGAGGACACGCCCATCCACACCATGCTCTACCACCTACTGCAGTGACTGCAAATATCCCAAGGAAAAGCAGCATAAGTAAGAATGGCATTAAGTATAGCTCTTGCATATCAAAAGCAACACCTGCTAAATGCAGCTTTTTCTGATCAAAGCTTAATAAAAATAAGTGGTTACCATTAATGGTGATCCATGGCATTACCAGCGCTACTATTGTTGCAGCTGCATACATCCAGTATCTTTTGATACGATAAGGTACCCAGCCTTTCAAATACTCTTTTGCCTGATTTTTCTTTGATTTTTCTGTTGTTATTGTTGATTCCATTTATGATACCTTTTGTTCTTTTGCTTGCTGCTCTTTAGCTTTTCTCGCTTCTTCAAATGGGCATATAAGTACTATATTCTCCATACTTCTGGCACTTTTAGATTGATCCATCTCTATCCATGACCCTTCTATCAACTCTTTAATTCCTCGTGATTCTATATAATCTTTCAAAGAACTGCGACTCACATCTAACTCTCTGGCAATAGCACTTACACTCATACCCTCACTCAAATGAGAAATAATCTCCCTTTGATAAATATCAAACTTAGAACTTGACTTACTCCCTTTTGGACGTCCTATATGGGTTGTTTTCTCTTTCTCCTCTTTCCTGAGTGCATTGAGCAAAGGAAAGATGTCCACCATATTTGTATCTTTGTTCATAAGCATATTTTTATCTACGATCCAAAGATTTACATTATGACTGAGCATACAGTTAATCACCTTTATCAACTCTTCCGCCCTGTCACTCAGTATATACAAAGAGGAGACAATAACCGTGTAACCATCCTGCATAGTTTGTAAAAAGTCTTCAAACTCCTCTCTCTCATCCAGAAGAAGATTTTTTGTCGCATATTCAACCACTTCTTTATCAATTGCAAGTTCTTTTTTTAATGTAAAAGATAAAATATCACTCTGCTGTGTAGTCAGATTTGGAAAGTCTGGTACTTGTCTCATATATGCATAAACCATCAAACACCTTTAATTTATTATAATTTTAATAATATTATCTTATATGGTGTAAAAAGTCAAGTATATTATTACTTTTTTCGTCATTTAATCTATTTTTATCGTCAGAGCTTCTTTACTTACGCCTATTTTATGTTAAAATACGCCTAACTAATATGTATTTAAATAAGTATGAGGATAAAAAGTGAACCTTACACATCTGGACGAACAAAATAAACCTAAAATGGTCGATGTCTCTGACAAAGACAACACAACACGTATTGCTACGGCAAGTGGCATCATAGAAGTAGGACAACCTGCTTTTGATGCAGTGATAGCGAACACAGCAAAAAAAGGACCTGTCCTGCAAACCGCTGTCATCGCTGCCATCCAAGGGACAAAACAAACCTCAACACTTATTCCTATGTGTCATCCACTTATGCTGACATCCGTTAAAACGGACATTGAAGAGCTTCCGGATCTCCCAGGATTTAAACTCACTGTCACAGCAAAACTCAATGGACAAACAGGTGTAGAGATGGAAGCACTCACGGGAGTCAGTGTAGGCCTGCTGACTATTTACGATATGCTCAAAGCCATAGATAAGGGGATGGTCATTAAAAATGTTCAACTAGAAAATAAATCCGGTGGTAACAGTGGCGATTTTAATCGCGCATAAGCTTCAAAAGGAGAACCAATGATCTTAGACGACAAAACACCAGAAAGACCAAAGATAGAATATCCGACCCAATGGGGGTTTAAACTCATAGGCAGGGATAAAGAAGCACTTCTAGCCTGTATCAAAGAAGCGATGGGAGAAAAAGAACACCTTTGTTCTTTGGGTAATTCATCAAGAACAGGTAAATTTCATACCTATAATGCCAGTTGTACGGTAGAGACAGAAGAAGAGAGAAATCGTATCTTTAAATACTGTCAAGATCATGCAGATGTAGAGATGGTGATCTAATTCACCCTGCAGCATGACTCAATAAGCACTCTTATTCGTGCTCAACATCCTATCGGCACTCAAACTCACTAACATAGAGACGATCACATACGCCAAGAAGAAGTAAAGACCCATCTCCACTTCTGCGCGGCTTACATCTCCTTTATTGGCTGTGAGATACACCAAAAATACGGCAACAACAAAAACATCCACCATTGACCATTTTCCTATCATCTTAAAAAACTTGACGATACCATGTGCAAAACGGCTTTCCATAAATAGTGAGACAACAAGTAAGGAGAGTACTTTTAGCACTGGTGTCACAACGGAAAACAGAAGTATCACAATAGCAACCACCACATCCCCGCTCTCAAAAAGTTTTGCAATAGACCCTATGACCCCTTTAGATTCAAAAGAGAGTACGATGTCACCCAAATATTCTACTTCTTTATGAATGGTCACCATCAAAATAGGCGTAATGAGTCCCAAGATCAGTGTCACCATAGCAGACAAAGAACCAAACAACGTAAATGTTCGTAGGGAGACAAGAAAAAAGGAGAGCAAGACAACCACTAACAAACACATAAAGTAGAAGGTATACTCTTGTGCTTTAAGCATGGCTGTTTCTTGTTTCTCACGAACCTTATCAAGTTTCATTTTGAGTTCATCGTCATAGAGGTCACCGAACAAGCTTTTTGCAAATTTTTCGAGTTGTAGACTTGCCTGTTGTCCCGCATCCTGATAAGAGACCAATTCCGTGGTAGTCTCCTCATAAAGTATCGCTTGTTTATATGCTTTTACACCAAAGAAAACCATAAATCCCAATATGATGCTCAGTGCAAGGTAAAGTATTATTTGTATTGATTTTTTCATACTGAAATTATACCTTAAGGTATGTTAGACTCAATGGCTGACTTCAAAATAGACCAATAACGTCTTTTGAAAAAAGTTGTCATTGTCATCACTTACTATTACATAACGATGCTTCCCTACTTTAGCCA
>CAKZWP010000054.1:0-6260 GCA_937921845.1 uncultured Sulfurovum sp. | reverse complement strand
TACTAAATTGTATCATAATTTATTAGATATACATTTTACTTTATAGAGTGAGGACGAGAGCTATGTTAAGGCAAGCAACTCCTCATCACAAAAAAGATAGAATTAAAAAAATATATTTAAAAGAGAACCATAGCGATGACTGCACAACTTTCCTACACTCTAGACCGTATCTCTAAATATGCAGGGTTTATAGCAGCCTTTTTAGTAGTAGTACTTTCTCTTCTTGTAGCCTATGATGCAGTGATGCGTTACCTCTTTTCATCAGGTTCTATAGCACTTCAGGAAGTAGAGTGGCATCTATTTGATGTTGTCTTTTTACTGGGGCTCACGTATGCCCTCAAGCATGACAAACATGTAAGAGTAGACATCTTTTTTGAACGTTACTCTAAAGAGAGCAGGGCCATTGTTCAGATACTCTCTATGTTACTTTTGGTCATCCCTTTCTCTTTGGTTTTTTTGTCTGACTCGATAGATATGCTGACACAGAGTTATATTCAAAATGAGATCTCTAGTGATCCAGGAGGGCTGACACATCGTTATATCATTAAAGGTGTGTTGGTACTCTCTTTTATACTTCTCATAATACAGGCACTGAGTGAAGTATTTAAAGCACTTCAACGATTGGAGAGTAAAACAACTTTGCTAGGTGTTTTGGGTATCGTGATTGTACTTGGTGGACTTGTCTACACTGCAAACCATTATGACCTGGCATATTGGTTTGATCCTGTACTTTTGATGTTTGCTTTGACACTGTTTTTGCTCATGGCAGGTTTTCAAGTGGCTTTTGTCTTTGCAGGGGTGGCATTGCTTTTTGCTGTCATTTCAAATGAAGTAGGGCTTGCCACGCTTGAGATGCTGCCTTACAGAACCTATGGGATCATGGGTAATGCCACACTGATGGCAGTCCCGCTTTTCATCTTTATGGGACTGATACTGGAAAAGTCAAAGATGGCAGAGGGTTTGTTACTCTCTATGGGGAAACTCTTTGGTTCTATCAGAGGTGGTTTGGCTATCTCTGTGGTACTGGTAGGAGCCATACTTGCTGCAAGTACAGGCATCGTCGGAGCATCGGTAGTGATGATGAGTCTTATCGCACTTCCTTTGATGCTTAAGCATAATTACTCTCCTGTATTGGCTTCGGGTTCCATCGCTGCAAGTGGTACGCTGGGACAGCTCATCCCTCCTTCTATCGTTCTTATCATTCTTGGTGATCAGATGCACTTGTCTGTGGGAGATCTGTTTCGTGCTGCCGTGGTGCCAGGACTTTTACTCATCGTGCTGTATGTCATTTACATTTTGGTCATTTCCTACATCAACAAAGAGACCGCGCCGGCTATTGTCTCGGATGAAGCCTATGGAGATGTGCTGAAAGAAGCGATAAAAGAGATCATCCCTCCCTTGATGCTCATAGGCGTAGTACTGGGTTCCATCTTCGCAGGTATCGCATCTCCTTCAGAGTCAGCAGCTATAGGTGTTTTAGGTGCAATGCTTTTGGCTTTGGGTAAGAGAAACTTCTCTTATGAAATGTTACGCTACGCAGCCATAGAGACAGTCAAACTCACCGCGATGATATTTATGATACTCATAGGAGCAACAGCATTTTCACTGGTCTTCAATGAACTGGGTGGCGGAGACATGGCGATGGAATTCTTTTCATCTGATGGGGGCTTGGGAGATATGGGTGACAAGTGGATGTTCATCCTTATAGCCATGCTGGTTATTTTTCTACTGGGTTTCTTCATTGACTTCATCGAGATAGCCTTTGTGGTTGTACCCATCCTCGTACCTATCGTGGCATCGTTTGGCATAGACCCTGTATGGTTTGCCATACTTATAGCTATGAACCTGCAGGCATCGTTTCTTACGCCTCCATTTGGCTTTGCACTCTTCTATCTTAAAGGTGCAGCAGGAAACAAGGTAAGCACGGGAGCCATTTACAAAGGGGTCATTCCATTTATAGGCTTACAGCTTTTGGCTTTGCTTATTATTATTTTTTATCCGGATCTGATCTATCTGTTTGGGAAATAGTAGAGATACATTGACTGACGATATAAGAGATTAACGGGTATGATATTATTAACATTGAGAGAGAAGGGTTAAGATGACACCTAGGGAATCCATTAAAATACTAGAAGACAGAATGAATGCATCGGTTCTGGGTCAAGAGCATGTTGTTTCGAGATTGATCATGGGTTTGCTTGCTGATGGCAATATACTTGTAGAAGGACTACCAGGACTTGCAAAGACTAGAGCGATACGTGCTATGGCTGATGCGATCGATGGTGAATTCTCACGTATACAATTTACCCCTGATCTACTTCCTTCGGATGTCACAGGTTCTGAACGGCTATATGAGGAGAATGGAAAACAAACATTTCATTTTCATCAAGGACCGATCTTTGGCAATATCATTTTAGCTGATGAGATAAACCGTGCCCCGGCCAAAATACAATCCGCGATGCTTGAAGCTATGGAAGAAAAACAAGTGACTGTAGCAGGGGAAACACATAAGCTTCCTGATCTTTTCATTGTTATGGCAACCCAAAACCCTCTAGAACAAGTAGGAACTTTCCCTTTGTCTGAAGCACAAAAAGACCGTTTTTTTATGCATGTGAAGATCGATTATGTCAAGATGGAATCAGAATTTGAAATGATCAAGATGATACAAGAAGAGAGGTTTTCAGAAAAGGTATCCAAAGAGAAGATTTCCCAAGAGATGATCTTCGCTGCACGTAAAGAGGTTGCAAATGTAAAATTCAGTAATGCTGTTGGACATTATATTATTGAGCTGGTTTTTGCAACACGGTATCCACTTAGATACAGTAAACAACTTGAAGTCATGATAGATGTGGGTGTGAGCCCGAGAGCATCTTTGGCAGTGACCCAATGTGCTCAAGCCAATGCTTGGATGCATGGTAGAGATGAAATAACAGTAGAAGATGTACATGCTGTCATCCACGATGTATTTCATCACCGTTTAGTCATCAGTGAACATGCCCTTATTAATAAAAGAACTGCAGAAGAGATCATAGATATTATCTTAGAGCAGGTACCCCTACCAAAAACAGTTTAGGTAAAGAGTCGACTTAAGAAGGACTCTTTACCTGCCAGTTTGTTTAGATAGAAATGATTTACTCTATAGTTGGTTCCCATCTGTAAGGTAACAGTTCGTCCAGGGTCATATATTTTTCTTCAGAGAGATATACTTTTGTGTTGATATTTTTTTTGTCAACTTGAAATATCAGTTCTCTGCATCGTCCACATGGCGGTATAATGGAATCAGCGTTTACTGCAATGATCATCTCGATCTGTGTTTCTCTATGTTTTAACATTTCAGCGATGGCTGAGTGTTCAGCACAAAATCCGATACCGCAGGATACATCGATATTGATCCCCGTGTAGACATTCCCTTTGGTCGTTAAAAGTGCAGCACCAACAGAACCTGCGGAATAATCGGTATTACCTAGCGTATATTCTCCCACAACTTTACGTGCTGTTTTAATCAACTCTTTTGCAGTCACACTATTCCTTTTTGTTCGAAAGTCTTATATTGGCAGTATATCAAAATATTCGAAGCAATGAGAAAAAGAAGAAAACAGACTTCTTACTGTAAAATACAAATATGGAACAACATATAAAATTAGAACTCAAACAAACCACGGTAGAAAGTCTCAAAAGCTTTTCAGAGATACTTAACAAAGACATCAACACGATGCTGGAAGAAGCACTGGAAGAGTACTTCGAGTCTGAACAGCAGAAGCTCATGGAGAAAAACCAATTTGATGAGAATGCGATGACAAACCTGGACTTCAATGAATTTTGGGATGATCTGGACATTTAGATGCAAACAGAGCTCAGTGAAGTCTTAGGTCAAGAAGTAGATGCATTAGACTTTTTACAGCAAGGGCAGATAGGCGGCATTTATAAAGCCAGTGTAGAAGGTCAAACTTATGTAGTAAAGACCTCTACACAGGTAGACAAACTGGCCATCGAAGCAAAGATGTTAAATGATCTGCATGATGCTAAGATTCGTGTACCTAAAGTCATCATCTCTAAAGAATCCTTTTTAGTGCTTGAACACATAGAGACCGTTAATCAAGCCAAATGTACCCAAGAGATAGAAGTTGCGAAGATTTTAAGTACACTGCACTCTGTAACCAATGATAGCCGTATGTATGGCTATTACTACGACACGACCATCGGTCCTTTTCACCAAATAAATGAACAAACCCAGTACAATTGGACACTTTTCCTCGGACAGATGCGTATCATGCCTATGGCAAGAATCTGTTATGATGAAGGGAAGATATCTAAGCAGATGCTAGAGAGCTTGGAAGGATTGTGTCGAGACCTGTATAAACGTATCGATATGAGTACGATACACCCTTCATTACTGCATGGTGATGTCTGGAGTGGGAATGTACTGTTTGAAAGAGAAGGGGCTTGTCTCATAGACCCTGCCATCTACTATGGAGACAAAGAGATGGAGTTGGCGTTTATACTGCTTTTTGATACCTTTGGTGATACTTTTTTGAATGCCTACAGTGAAGTACATCCTTTAAGTGAAGATTTCTATGAAAGCAAAGTACCGCTTTATCAGATATATCCGATTTTGGTGCATGTTGCTCTCTACGGAGGCAGCTATGTAGGACATCTTGAACAGATACTCAAAAGGTTAAAAGTATGATAAGAATCAACAATTCAATGCAGGGAGGCACTAAATGCCGAGTCGTAATATAAAATCTACACTCAAAGAGATCACCATTGCTTTGGTACTTTTATTTGTAATGAGTAATATCATAAGTTATATCCGTCAACCTGAACTTGGATCAACCCAGCTGCCTGAGATAGAAGTACAACTGGTGGATGGAAGTACCTTTCAGGTTGTTAAAGGCAAACCTTTAATCATCCATTTTTGGGCTACTTCCTGTCCAGCATGTAAACTCGAAGCACCCAATATAGAAACAGTCTCAAAAGAGTATGACGTACTAAGCATCGCTGTTAATTCAGGCAGTGATGAAAAAGTAAAAGCCTATATGCAGGAGCATGCATTGAGTTTTAAAGTCTTAAATGACGCAGATGGAGCCTGGGCAACAGTGTTTAACATAGAAGTCTACCCTACAACATTTATCTATGATGCCAGAGGTGAGCTGAGGTTTACGGAAGTAGGGTACACGACAACGGCTGGTCTTTTGGCACGGTTGGAGTGGGTGGAATAGGTATGATATTGTAGATACGTGATATCCTAATAAACTTTGCTCATACTATTCACTATTTCTAATTGCGCTCTTTTTCTAGCAATCTGTCTATTTTATGATTGATATCATTGAGTTTTGTTTCTAATTTTTTTGCAGTCACACTATTACTGTAAGTAATTAGAATTAATTTAACTGAAACCAAAAAAACTGCTATTTCTATGAGTAGGTCGTGGGTAAATCCTTTTACAAATAATGCAACTGTAAATAAAATAAATGTTATAACGATAACAATGATAGAGCCTTTTCCAAAATGATTTACTATTTTGTCGATATTGAACGTCATATGAATTTCCTTTTTTTATGGTTTTAACTCTAGATATCTTTCTTAATCATCTATCCCTCTATGGAATAATTCATTTCTTAATGTATTTCCCCAAACCGGATAGTATTGTATCTTGAAATAAACAGTGTTTATTGGTGTGTCTGATATCCTATTGGGTGGTGACTCGTATTTCCATGCCAGTTCAAAACGTACTATGTTCTGTTCGTTTAAAGTTCGCTCCGCACCGAATGTAACCTGTGATTCATAATCATCTGCATCCTGATCAGTATTATAGCTTTTAAATCCCTCTATCCCAAATATAAGTTTATGCCAGGAGTGCTCTCTTGAAAGCGGATTTAATGTATAGGCTGTGCGAAATCGCAGACGCAGTCTCACAGAGTCACCTTTGTCCCAGGTGCTGGTATCATATTGAAATCTCTCTTCCACTCTAAAATAGGAGCTCAACTGCCATGCTTCTGTCAGTGGGTGAAAATGACTGATTCCTTGAAATGGTCTTATTTCAAAATTATTATCACTTTCTTGATAGTCAGTATAGTAAAATCCAAGACCACCATGTAGGGCCCAATTATAATCAAGGGCATAGGTAAATGAAGGCTTCGTATAATATTTCACCCAATCATTACTTTGAAAAGCTTTCTCGATACCTATATTGCCCTGTACAGTATAATCTTCCTGCGAATACCATTTCGGATAAAATTCCAGTACGAACCCTTTTTCTT
>CAKZWP010000053.1:0-4826 GCA_937921845.1 uncultured Sulfurovum sp. | reverse complement strand
GTCTTCATTCATTGGACCTACAGGAATATCTTTGTTCTGGATACCGTCAAGACCTGCCATCATTAGTACTGCAAACGCAAGGTAAGGACATGCAGTTGAATCTGGGAATCTAGTCTCAATTCTTGTAGCCATTTCACCAGCACCATAAGGGATACGACACGCAGCTGATCTGTTCTGGCTTGAGTAAGTCAGAATAGATGGTGCTTCAAAACCAGGGATAAGTCTCTTATAAGAGTTTGTACTTGGATTTGTAAATGCAGCAACAGCATGAGCATGCTTGAAAATACCACCAAGGTAGTTAAGAGCCATATCTGAAAGGTTTGCATATGCACCTTCTTTATAGAAAAGGTTTTTACAATTTTTCCAGATAGACTGGTGTACGTGCATACCGTTACCGTTGTCACCATAAAGTGGTTTAGGCATAAATGTTGCAGACTTACCGTTAAGGTGTGCTACCATTTTAACTACATATTTGTATTTTTGTACGTTATCTGCTGCTTCGATCATATCACCAAATTTGATACCGATCTCACCTTGTGCCTGTGCAACTTCGTGGTGTCCTAACATTACAGTTAAACCTACTTCTTCAAGAAGCAACATCATCTCAGCTCTAAGATCAACCATTGTATCTGTCGGCATTGTTGGGAAGTATCCACCTTTAGTTCTTGGTCTGTGACCCATGTTACCAATGTCATCGTAACTTGTAGCATCATTCCACTCACCCTCTTCAGAGTCTACTCTGTAACCAGATTGGTTAATACCAGTCCAGATCTGTACATCATCAAAGATAAAGAATTCATTTTCAGGACCAAAGAATGCTTCGTCACCGATATTTTGCTCTTCCATGTGTTTCAATGCTTTTTTAGCGATCGATCTAGGACATTTAGCGTAAAGTTCATGTTTATAGATGTCATAAACATCACAAATAAGAATTACTGTACTGTCTGCAGTAAACGGATCCATAAATGCAGTTTCTACATCTGCCTTAAGGATCATATCTGATTCGTTGATCGGTTGCCATGCTTCGATAGATGAACCATCAAACGGAATACCATTGTCAAGCATTCCAGTATCTACAGCACTTGCTCTGTAGCTGATATGGTGCCATGCACCTTTGATGTCTGTAAATCTAAAGTCGATAAACTCAACTTCATTTTCTTCGCAGTATTTAAAAAACTCATCTGTATTATTTACAAATTTACCCATGTAACTTCTCCTAAAATTAAAATTATTCTTATATTGTAGCCATATATAAATTAGTTACATCAGCGTTTGTGCTTAAAAAGTAACCAATTCTCTATCACGCCCTTGAAAAGTAGCAGCTTTTGTGTATCCAATCTCTTTTGTCACTATGGTTGCTAGGTCATATCCTAGACCGATTTGATCTACAGCATGCGCATCAGAAGAGAAAGTAATAGGGATATCTAGTGCATAAGCCTCTTCCAATAACGCAGCTGATGGATAAAGTTCACCTATAGGCTTACGAATACCGGCAGTATTGACTTCTAAAACCATGTTTGATTCCTTGATAGCTTGAAGTGCATTTTTTGCTAAGCTTCTTACATCTTGCTTTGGCATAAACTTAAAAACTTTGATCAAGTCAAGGTGTCCTACGATGTCAAATTTCCCGGACTTTGCCATCGCTTCTGTGGCTTCAAAATAGGCTTGCCATATCTCATCTATATCTTTGTTTTTCCATCCAGCGATGAATTCAGGGTTATCAAAACTCCATTTGTCTATGAAGTGCACAGAACCTATAAGATAGTCAACATTCGCATTTAGAACCCTATCATCCATATGTCCAGGAAGATAGTCCACTTCATAACCCAATAGTATATTGATGTCATTTTTATACTGCTCTTTAGCCGTTAAGATGTCCTCTGTATAGGCTTGCATCTCTTCAAAACTCAGACGATAATGTGGGTCAAAATCCATAGGTGCATGTTCAGAAAACCCATAAATGTCTATACCCAGTTCTATGGCTTTTTGGATGTACTCATCAACAGTACCTTCAGCGTGATTACAACGTGTTGTGTGGTTATGTATATCTATTCTCATAGGTTGATTTTAGCATAAGGGGACTTCCAAATACCCTAGACATTCATAACATCACTAGCATTTGCCTAGGCTAGGCATTCTTTAGAAGTCCTAGCCTTAGCTAAGTCAAAAAAGAGTAACGACGCATAGGCGAAAGTTAGTGATGCCCGTTGGGTGAGCTTTGCAAACGCAATCTTTCACAAGATATTTACTTCATCTTAGCTGTGGCTAGGACTTGAAAGTCTCTTGCAAAACTTTACATTTGCAAAGCCCATTATGAGTGTCTAGGGTATTTGGAAATCCCCTCAAACTGTTCTTTACCACTAATAGGATAAAATAAGAACCAAATAAATCCTATTAGGCAAAAGATGACAGATCAAAACAGAGTAGAACTTTTAGCACCAGCAGGTAACTTAGAGAAGATGAAAATTGCTCTAAATTATGGAGCTGACGCTGTATATGGTGGCACAAGTACCTTTTCACTGCGTATTCGTTCTGGTAAAGAGTTTGACATGGAGTCTTATGCTGAAGGTATAGAGTACGCTCATGCACGTGGAAAAAAAGTTTACTCTACAGTGAACTCATTTCCTTTTAATTCACAAATAAAACTCTATGAAAACCACATTGCCAAGATAGCTGAGCTTAAACCAGATGCGCTCATAGTCTCAAGTCCAGGTGTTGTAAAGATAGCTCATAAGATAGCACCTGATATACCCATACACCTCTCCACCCAAGCCAATGTGATGAATGCAATGGATGCAGAGGTTTACTATGACTTAGGGGTTAAACGTATCATTGTGGCACGTGAGATAAGTTTGAAAGACTGTGAAGCGATCAAAACACATCTTCCCGACTTAGAGTTAGAGATATTTGTACATGGTTCTATGTGTTTTGCCTATTCGGGTCGCTGTCTTATCTCTTCATTACAAACAGGACGTGTACCCAATCGTGGGTCTTGTGCAAATGACTGTCGTTTTCCATATGAGATCTATGCACATAATCCTGAGTCCGGTACGACATTTAGATTGGATGAAGAAGAGGGTATTGGCACTTATATTATGAATGCTAAAGATATGAATATGGCTTCACATGTTGATGAGATACTCAAGTCAGGCGTGGTGGATTCACTTAAAATTGAAGGACGGACAAAGTCTCCATATTATGCTGGTGTGGTTACAAAAGCCTACCGTCATGCCATAGATGATTTTTATGCTTCTGACTTTGATGAAAAACGTTATCAAAAAGAACTTGCTACAACACAAAACCGTGGGTTTACAGATGCGTATCTTCTTTCTCGTCCTTTTGACCGTAATGATACAGAGTCAAATGCATTTTCGATACAGTATGGTACACATCAAGTTGCAGGACTTGTGGGTGAAGATGGCTTGACTTGGAAGTGTAAAGACAAAACATGTGTAGGTGATTCTGTGGAGATAGTTTTACCTGTAGATGCCACTGTTGAACTTGTCGATAATGATATTGGTACAATAGAGGAAATAGCAGGATCGTATGTCATCACATTTAAAAAGCTTACGACTAAAGAGGGCAAAGAGCTGGAGTGTGTGCATAGTGGGAATGTGAATGAAATTCTTTTACCTGCAACGTTACCAGGGTATACTATCTTAAGACGTGAAATCGCAGAAGCGTTAGAAAAAAAGGGACTTACTGAAGCATCGACACCTATGAAGCAAGAACAAGAGCCCGAATCAACAATTAAGGTTATGAAATGAAATTTGTATCAATTGTAATGGAAAGTAAAAGTGACTATAGTATTATGTCTGAGTGTTCAGAAACATTGAAAAAGTTTGGTGTACCGTATGAGCTTATCATCTCTTCAGCACATAGAAGTGCTGATAGAACTATCAAATACGTCAAAGAAGCAGAAGCCAAAGGTGCACAAGTGTTCATAGCAGCATCAGGTATGGCAGCACACCTTGCAGGTGCATTAGCAGCATCTACGACTAAGCCTGTACTTGGGGTACCTATGGAAAGTGGAGCACTTAAGGGTGAAGATGCACTTCTTTCTACAGTGATGATGACAGCAGGTATGCCAGTAGGTACACTTGCTATTGGTACAGCAGGTGCTGTCAATGCTGCGTATCTTGCTATTCAGATCATGGCACTTGGTGATGATGAGCTCAAAGTAAAACTTCAAGAAGACCGTATAAGCAAAGCAAAAAAAGTAGAACTTGATTCTTCAGAGATTGAAACGATACTGTAAAATTTAAAACTAGGTAGAAATATAGATGAACAACAACGCCATTACATTTAGTGAACTACTCCTAAAACTACAACAATATTGGGCTGAGCAGGGGTGTAATATTGTGCAACCCTATGACATCCCTTCGGGTGCAGGAACATTTCACCCCGCTACACTGCTGAGAAGTCTAGACTCTCAGCCCTGGTCTGCTGCGTATGTGGCTCCTTCACGCCGTCCAACAGATGGACGTTATGGTGAGAATCCAAACCGTTTGGGAGCTTACTATCAGTTTCAGGCACTTATTAAACCGAGTCCGGATAATATCCAAGAGCTTTACTTGAAGTCTTTAGAGTATTTGGGACTTGATCTGACTCAACATGATATACGTTTTGTAGAAGACAATTGGGAGTCTCCAACACTTGGTGCTTGGGGTCTAGGTTGGGAAGTTTGGCTTGATGGTATGGAAGTGACACAGTTTACTTATTTTCAACAGGTTGGTGGAATCACCTGTGATCCTGTAGCCGTGGAGATAACCTATGGTACAGAGAGACTTGCGATGTACTTGCAAGGTGTGGATTCAGTCTATGAT
>CAKZWP010000052.1:0-3132 GCA_937921845.1 uncultured Sulfurovum sp. | reverse complement strand
TGCAAAACTTTATAGCGAAGGTGTGAGATATTTTGTAAAAAAACGTTATGATGAAGCACAAAAAAGATTTGCGATAACAGATACAAAAGGCTATAAACCGGCAGCTTCAAACTATTATTTAGGTGAAATTGCATATTATACAAAGAAGTATGAAGATGCGATATTTTATTTTAAAAAGAGTGCTGGTATCTATGATAAAGCTTCTTACATAGATACCTTACTTCTTCATACGGCTGTATCACTTGAAAAAAGTGGAGACAAAGGCCAGGCAAAAGCATTTTATGAGAATATTATAGAAAACTACGCGGGCAAGAAAACGGCAAAGATTGCTAAAGAAAGATTAAAAAAACTTTAGGACAAGATGATGTTCAAAAAACTCTTCATATGTATTTCTATTTTTACTAGAGGAATAACAAGTGAAGAGTATGAAATTTTACCCCTTAAAGGTATAGAGACTATGCCTATCGATAAAACAGTCTTTAAACTCATCAAAAATGACAGTGAAAAAATAGTCGATCTCACAGGAAAAAATTTTATCGTTGTCTCTGTACGTGAACGTGGAAGTGATGGACGCTTTTATGCTGTGGACAGTGATGGTACTGTATGGTGGAGTGGTCCTGTGACTTCTGGTGCACCGGAGTTTAGAAGTCCCTCAGGTATTTTTACAATTTTCCAAAAAAAGCGTTATCATATGTCAACACTCTGGCCTGATGAGAGTGGTGTCAACAACATGGATTATATGATGAAGTTTACAAAAGGTGGACATGCTTTACATAAGGGAAGCGTGGATTGGATGTCTCATGGCTGCATACACATTGATCCTAAGGATGTACCAGTGATCTATAACTGGTCTAACTATAAAACAAAAGTGGTTATCACCAGACATACCTATATGCCTTTTGCAAGAGAGGACTTGATAAAAATTTATGAGAAAAGGTAAAAGAGTTGTTTTATAACTCTTTTGCTCTTTTATAGGCTTCTTCTATGGCATTCATACAGGCTGCCCTGACATTGCCATCTTCTAACGCAGCATAACCTGCTGCAGTTGTTCCCCCCGGACTCATAACACCATCTTTTAGCAGTGAAGGATGTACCTCTTGGATGAGTTCACCAAAACCAGAGAAGAGTCCTCTCATGGCAGCCATAGCATGTTCTCTTTTAAGACCTTGTTTTACTGCACCATCTGCAAGTGCTTCAGCTACCAGTGCCAAATATGCAGGACCAGAACCTGCTAATGCAGTGGCGATGTCTATCTCTTTCTCACTGTCTAACCAAAGTGTCTCACCTATAGCACCTAAAAGTGTTTGTGCTTCTTCTTTGTGGCTCACATCACCGGTAAGTGTTGTCATAGATCTGCCTACACTTGCGGCAAGGTTTGGCATCGTTCTTACGACGGCATGGGTATTGAGGTTTGCTTTGAGTTTTTTCAGGGATGTCCCGGCAAGAACAGAGAATACAACCCTTGCTTTACCTTTGAGTTTGGCCGCTACCTCTTCTACGTTGGCAGGTTTGACACAAAAGAGTATGGTTTTGTCTGTGATATCAAAATCATCCAAAAGGAATTTATCTATTTTGAGATCAAGGGCCTTTTCAAAAGCATCCAGTTTCTTCATATTTCTTCCGACAACTTCGATGTTGTATGTACCCTTGAGACCTTTAGCGATGCTAAGCCCCATGTTCCCGTTACCTATAAATGTGATTGTTTGCATTGTTTTCTCACTGAATTAATTTGAATGATTATACCATTATTAGTATTTATTTGTTAAAATAGACTCAATCATAGAGATAGGAAAAATAATGGAAGCATTTTTACAGGAAGCCAAAGCATCGAGTAGGGTTTTATCTACATTAAGCGGGGCAGACAAAAATAGAATTTTAAAAGAGATGGCAGTAGCCTTGCGTGTAAACACAGGAGACATACTTAAAGCCAATGCACTGGACATGGCTGACGCAGAAACAAACAACCTTGCACCTTCACTGAAAGACAGACTTTTTTTAGACGAGGGTCGTGTAGATGGCATGGCTGTTGCTATTGAAGAGATAGCTGCGCTTAAAGAGCCAGTGGGACGTGTACTTGACGGTTGGGTGACAGAAGATGGACTTAAGATCGAGAAAGTCTCTGTGCCTATAGGCGTGATAGGTATCATTTATGAATCTCGTCCGAATGTAACTTCAGACACGGCGGCATTGAGTTTTAAATCTTCTAATGTCTGTGTACTCAAAGGCGGGAAAGAAGCACAGCATTCAAATGAAGCCATCGCTAAAGTCTTGAGAAGTGTACTTAAGGCCAATGATCTTCCAGAAGCACTTATCTCTCTCATTCCTGATGCTTCGCGTGAAGGGGTAACAAAGCTTATTAAGATGGACAAATATGTAGACCTTATTGTCCCACGTGGTGGGGAAGGTCTAATTCGTTATGTGAGTGAAAATGCTTCAGTTCCTGTGGTAAAACATGACAAAGGGCAGTGCCATACCTATATAGATGAAGATGCCAATGTGAAAAATGCCATCGCTATCGCTATCAACGCTAAAGTGCAAAGACCGGGGGTATGTAACTCTATGGAGACTTTACTTGTTGATGCAGCTATTTCAGATGAGGTACTTCCTCAACTCAAAGCCGCGTTCGATGAAGCACATACAGAACTTAAAGGGTGTGAGCGTACGCAAAAGAGCATTGAAGTGTCTTTAGCTACTGAGGCAGATTATGCTACAGAGTATTTGGCCAATATTTTGAATATAAGAGTTGTAGATGGAGTAAATGGTGCCATAGACCACATCGTACGTTTTGGTTCTGGACACTCCGAAGCGATCATCACTGAGAATATCACAACAGCAGAAGCTTTTCTCAATGGTATAGATGCAGCAGCAGTTTATGTTAATGCTTCTACACGTTTCACCGATGGTGGTGCATTTGGGTTTGGCGCTGAAGTAGGTATAAGTACGAACAAACTGCATGCACGTGGGCCTATGGGTATAGAAGGATTAACGACATATAAGTTTAAAATCTATGGCTCAGGACAAATAAGATAAAAAATATCTTTTGTCTAAGGCTCACTAAAGTTTGATTAGCTAGAATAGCACAAATTTAACAATAGGAAACATTATGACAATTACAAATGAAAATTGTGTAGT
>CAKZWP010000051.1:0-4709 GCA_937921845.1 uncultured Sulfurovum sp. | reverse complement strand
TTATGTACTAGAGGCTCTAGAAAAACTTAAAGTTGAAGATGTAGAAAAATACTTCTTAACCCACATACTAAAACTGCATGGATGGGCTGGATATATCAAATACCGTTCAGAAGACCCAGACTACTTTCCTCAGCAAGAGCACCCTTCAACAATGATGGACTATATGGCTGTCAGATTGCATTTTGAGTTAAAATATATGCAAAAAGAGAAGGTCAATGACTTTGATAAACTCAAAGCTTATATCAAAGAGAACACTCCCTATGCTATATTAAAACTGTTGTGGGAAAAAGGTAAGCTTACAGGTACCTATATTGATGCAATGGAAGACAGGAAAGATTACCAAAACATCTTAGATGCTTATGTAAAAGATGAGATCAATTTAAATTCACTTCGAGTACAATTAGCGAAAGAAAAGTTACCTGAGCTTGATATGTCCCTCATTGAGTTTTCTAACTTTGCAAACTTACTTAAAAAAGAGGAAGGGTTTCTTTGGTTAAAGTCACTAGAAGACAGCTATATTATGCAGCATGTGGATGAATTTACAACGCCACATACCTATGATGAAAAACCTCTTTCATCCACTATATTCTGTTTGGATGTAAGATCAGAAGTTATGCGTAGAAAAGTAGAAGAATCTGGTCCATACAACACCTATGGTGCAGGTGGTTTCTTAGGTATTCCTATCTCCTTTGTCGAATTTGACAAAGCACATGAATTAGCCTTGGCTCCTGCTATCGTTAAACCTGAGAACATTGTTTTTGAAATACCTGTTGAATCTCATGAAGATTACAATTCAAAAAAAGGTGTAAATAAAACAACAAAAAAAGTATTAAGTGATCTTAAAAATAACCCATACACACCATATATTATGGTAGAAGCAATTGGGTGGCTTTTTGGTGTAAAACTTTTTGGTAAAACATTCTTACCAGAAAAGACCAACAAACTCTTCAAGAATATGAAACCTAAAAAACCCAAAACCACTTTTACACTTGATAAACTGACAATTAAAGAGATTGAAAAATATATTAGAAGACTCCATACAAATATTATCAATGAAGTGTTAACTACACAATCTGATACAAAACTTAATAAAGATGAACTCTACGTTTTATGGGAACATCTTGTTTTTAATAAAGATCTATGCATTAAAATCTCTCCGGACATCATCAATAAATTAAAGCATGCTTATCATATTACAGGTGAAGATTATAATGTTCAAAAAGATAAACTGGCTCAAGTGGGATTTACCATTGACGAACAGGTGATGTATTTGGAAAATCTACTAAAGATGATAGGTCTTGTAAAAGATTTTCCTAAATTTGTCGTCATCTCTGGGCATGGAAGTGTCTCTGATAATAATCCATTCGAGTCTGCACTTGACTGTGGTGCTTGTGGAGGTAGTATCAGTCTACCAAATGCAAGAGCCCTCTGTATGATCGGTAATAAACATGAAGTACGTGAAAAACTGAGAGAAAATGGAATTGATATTCCTCATGAGGTCAAATTCTTACCTGCATTACACACTACCACTACAGATGAAATGACATTTTATGATACAGATATATTAAGTGCTTCAGAATTAGAACTTTTCACTAAAATGCGACAAGACTTCAAAAAAGCATCGCTTGCATCTAGAGAAGAGAGAGTTTTAGTCCTACCTAATGCTGACAAACAAGAGGACCTTTTCATCAAAACTATGGACTGGTCAGAACCAAGACCAGAATGGGGACTAGCAAGAAATATGGGAGCATTTGCAGGACCAAGGGACTCTATCAAGCATACTAAACTTGACAATAGACTCTTTATGCACTCATATGATGCCTCTATAGACAATGAGAATGCTGATATACTTACACGTATCTTTAATGGTCCGTTGGTCGTTGGTGAATGGATCAACCTTGAGCACTACTTCTCTACTGTAGATAATGCGATCTATGGAGCAGGCTCAAAAGTATATCACAATGTAGTGTCTAAGATTGGCGTATATAATGGAAATTATAGTGATTTAAAAATTGGTCTTCCTACACAAAGTGTTCTTGAAGAAGGTGAAGCATATCATGAACCTGTTCGACTACTTACCTATATGGAAGCACCACTGGAAATAGTTGGGAAAGCTGTTGAGAACTCAATCGCGAAGGAATTTATCTTAAATGAGTGGATTCGACCGGTCATTATAGATAAAGCAGCTAAAAAAGTTTACTCTTATGAATCAGGTGAGTTTATAGTCATAAAAGAGCTCTAATAAGCTTTTTTATGGCACCTTAAGCTTTAAATGATATAACACCCTTATAATTAATATTAAAATAGGAAATATAATGTACAAAATAGAATTTGAAAAAATATGCAGTTGCCATACAAAAAGTGGGCTTGAAGATAATTTGACGTTTGAAACAAGAGAAGACATGTATAATAAAGCACGTGTTTTGGAGTGCCGAATGAATCAAGAGTTTTGTATGAAACACTTTTTTGAAGCTGTAGATTACGGTGATAAAATAGTCATACATAGCAGTGTAAGACCTGAAGATGATGAAGAAGATGAAGATATTGAAGATGCAAGAGAACTTGTAAAGAAAAGTGGAGTGACAATTGGCTTTGATGCTAGCCAAGTACCTCCAAAAGAGAGTGGTTCAAACTAATAAAATTTTGCATGACAAATAATTATTCTTCTAAGTCAAGGTAGATTAAAAAATCTATCCTTGATCTAATCTAAAAAGTGATTCTACTGCTAATTAGAATCACCAATGTGCATAGCAGTTTCCGAATCCCATCTTGAAATATGCAAAATAATCCAATGCTTGAACTCGTCTTCTAAAAAATTTTGTACTTCTTTTGGATCTTTATTTTTTGACCAGTCTTCTTGAATCTTTTTTAATTTTTTTCTCATGGTATCATGCTCAGATTTATGCATTTGCATAGCATAAAATTTACTCTCCTCCATCATCTCTTCTTCCGTAGTAAAGTGATCCTCTACATCAAACTCAACGACTTTAAAAAGCTCATCAATTTTCTCTATATCTTTGGCTAAAACAGCATCATGAAAATCATTGATTATTTCTATCTCTTCTTCATGTAGCATATTCATCATAGCATTTGACACTTGTTGTACATCTCGCTTTTGCATTAACATTCTAGTTCCTTGGAATTTGGCTTAATAATAAAGATTATAGCTTACACAAATTGTTTTTATATTGATCGATGTCAATATAACCTTTGGAATATAAAGAATATTTTCTTTTAAGAGTATTTTTATCTTATTTAAAGTTTTAATAACTATACTCCGGTAAAAATTAATGATAATAAGGAAAAAGTTTATGTATACAGTACAAATGGAACACGAATGTGGATGTTTTAAAAAAAGTGAATATGAAAGTAAAAAATCATTTGATAATCAGAGAGATGCATACAATTATTCAAATATAGTAGCAGAGTTCATGAATGAGGAGTTTTGTACAAAACACATGTTTTCTGCGAAAATAGTAGATGGTAATGATTTTGTGATCAGGGTGACCGACAACCCTAATGCTGGTGGTTCTTGCAGCACTGGCAGTTGTGGTCCTTGTGGTTGTGACTAAAGTACAACTGAGATAAAGTCTTCTTAAAATTCAGATAGGTAATTTAACCTTCTGAATTGATCGGTCTTTATAGACCATTTATAATGTTTAATTTTCTATTTTTCTTTAATACTGATATCTGAAGCTACAATATACAAAGGTGCATTAAGAACATGTAACATAGCGGTACCTTTTCCAAGTGCAAAACCATATAGATCATGTTCTTTGATAATACTGATACCGAATCCCATATCCATATAAGACAGTACGCTATTAGCCAATATCTTTGAATTGGTTATATTATTAAACTCTATCTTGATCGTATTAATATCTTCGCCATCATCATCCTGTACTACTATTGTAAGAACTTTTGAAGTATCCGAAAGTGGTTGAATTGAGCGAATCTGAGCATCTTTAAAATTGTCATACTTCTCTAATAAGCTATTTATTTGTTCCATTTTATGCCTTTATGTAATTATCTGACATCTTAGCGAAAGAAGCTTACTTATACCCTACTTTAATAAGAGGCAGTATTTTATAGTTGATTACTTATTTGAGATCTTTGCACAGTAGAATACTAGAAAGTTTTAAATTATAAATATATGATATAAATTTTAATAAAGAATAATATGATATGCTTAATTTAGAACTATCATGAAAGGATAAAAAATGAGTAAAGTAGATTTAGAACTGACTGAGAAAGTATTGCTTGACCTAAATGAAATGAAAAAAAACCTGGTAGATGTTAAAGATACCACTTTAGGTCAAGAAAATAGAAATGGGGATAAACAGATGGACCCAGATCTACAAGATTGGCTTGAGATCTTTGAAGAAGATCAAGTGGTAATGTATGGTTGTAGATAAGTGTTATATCTCTGCATAAGGGTTAAACACTGCAATTTGCTCTAGGGCTTGATCGAATTGCTCTGGGGTTAATTCAAAGGCATTGATGCCTAAGTCTGCTATCCCAAAAAGCTTATCTGTGTCATTGGGTGAGACTAAGGCAAATATGCATTGTTTAGGTTTCGTGTCTATGATCTGTTTTAAAAGACCAACACCTTCCGGCTCCACACTTAGATCACCAAGAACAATATCATATTGGTTTGTATCAAAAAGTGTTAAGGCTTCTTCTTTTCCCAAAACCTTATCTACTTTATT
>CAKZWP010000050.1:0-13366 GCA_937921845.1 uncultured Sulfurovum sp. | reverse complement strand
AGCTTTTTCATGGTCAGAAACCTGGTAAATGTAGATGGTTCTTGCTTTACCGTCTTTAAGTCCTTTGGCAAAGATTCCGATGTTTGTTTTACCTTTTGTACGTGGTCCCAGGCTTGCCGGATCTGGAAGCAGGGTAGAGAGGAATTCCATAGGAACGATCTTCTGTCCTTTATGTTCGACCTCTTGTATGCTTAACATTCCCACATTTTCAAGACACTTCATATGTGTAAGGTAACTCTCTCCAAAGGTCATAAAGAATCGAATTCGTTTGAGCCCTTTGATATGTTTGACCAAAGATTCCATCTCTTCATGGTAGAGAAGGTAGCTGTCTTTTGGCCCGATTTCCGGATAATCCCATACTTGCATGATCTCCATAGGTTCTGTCTCTATCCACTCCCCCTGTCCATCATCATTTTTTTGCCAATATCTACCTTTTGCAGAGACTTCACGAAGATTGATCTCAGGGTTGAAATTGGTTGCAAAAGGATACCCATGATCTCCTGCATTACAGTCAAGTATGTCTATGGTGTGAATTTCATCAAAGTAGTGTTTTTGAGCATAAGCACAGAAGACATTGGTAGCTCCAGGGTCAAACCCAGAACCTAAAAGTCCCATAATATTTGTTTTTCTAAACTCCTCATCTCTTGCCCATTGCTCTTTGTATTCAAATTTAGCACTGTCAGGATGTTCATAGTTTGCCGTGTCCAGGTAATCTACACAACAATGCTGGCATGCATCCATGATAGTAAGGTCTTGGTAAGGAAGCGCCACATTAATGACGATGCTTGCAGCCGTTTTTGTAATGAGTTCTATGAGTTCAGGAACAGAGTCTGCATCAACTTGTGCTGTTGCTAACTCAACGCCTGTACGTTCTTTTACATTCGCAGCAATAGCATCACATTTACTTAGAGTACGGCTTGCCAGTGTGATCTCTCCGAAAGTATCAGCATTCATAGCACACTTAAAAGCAACAACATTTCCAACACCACCAGCACCGATGATAAGGGTTTTTTTAGACATGAGGACTCCTTTAAAGGTTATATGGTTATTTTATCACAAATAGTAGTGATTTATGACATAACTCAATGCAAATAGTAAAGGCATAAACAAAAGTGTACTAAGTAAGATAAGAGAGGTCACATCCTTTGGTTTACAGTTATATAACGAAGCAAGGTTGATGTTAGCAACGGCTAAAGGTACCATCATCTCCATAAAGATCACACCTTGTACAAAAAGGGGCAGGTTCGTAAAAGAGAGTATGACAGCAGTAGCCATAGGGACGATGATAAACTTTTGGCTTATGGTCCCTATGAAGAGTTTTGGGTGTAGCTCTTTAATGCGTATACCTTGCAGGAATGTCCCCAGTAAAAAGAGTTGAAGGACGATACCGGCATATGCGCCCATTTTGAAGAATTCTTCTATCTGAGAGCTTAGAGGTATATCGTATATATTAATTAATATGGCAACAACAGAAGCCGGGATAATAGGTATCTTGACAATGTTAAAGAGTGAGTCTTTAATACTGAATGAACCTCGTGAATAGATATAGACACCGATGATATAGACGACAAAGACATTGGCTATGTTGATAAGGGTCGTGTAGATGACAGATGCTTCTCCAAAAAGTGCGATACCCAATGGGATACCTATATTCCCCGTGTTTCCTACAAATCCGGCTATGGAAAAGATGGCTCTCTCTTTTGGGTCACTAAATATCATTTTTCCCAGTACAATGGTTGGAACTAGCAGGACTAAGATGATGGCAAGATAGATGAGAGGGACATAAAGGTGTTCACTATGTAACTTGGCTGTACTAAAACCCCAGATGGTGACAAAGGGTTGTAAAAAGTAGACAGACATCAGTGTAAGTGTTTTAGTATTCATCTCTTCTTTGAAGATACGTTTAGCCATATAGCCTAAAAGTATAAAGACATAGACAAAGAGTATACTCATTAGTGTTTCAATCATGAGAAGGATTATAACTTATTTTGGGTATGATTCTTTAATAAACTATTTAGGATTTTTTATGGATTTTGCTTCTTTAGAGACTTGGGGTTACTTAGCTGTAGCATTTTTTGCATTTGGCGGTTCGCTGTTCATCGTTGCAGCTGCAGGTGTATTTTCATTTATGGGAAAAATGGATTTGACCACTGCCTTGGCAGTTGCTACAGTGTCAAACTTTTTAGGAGATATCTTTCTCTTTTATCTGGGGAAATACCAGAAAAAAGAGATACAGCCTTACTTTGCAAAACATAAACGTAAAATAGCCCTTGCTACGCTTATCATGCGTAAGTATGGGATAGCGGCTATATTTATACAGAAGTTTCTCTATGGTATAAAAACCCTTGTACCTCTCTCCATGGCACTTGCCAAGTATGATTTTAAAAAGTTTGCTTTCTATAATATATTTGCATCGATTGTCTTTGTATTGACTATCGGCTTGAGTGCATATTATTCAAGTGAAGCGATCATCGCAGTGTTTGAGTATATCAAGATAAATCCATGGATAGCTCCAGTGATCTTGTTTGGTATTATTGGTATGGTATGGTTTATTATGGAAAATATGACAAAGAAGAAAAAGTAGTTCAAAAATAAATGAGACCAAGAAAGCATCTTGGTCTAAGGAGTAAAGGGAGTCTTACCTTTTACTCTGTACAAACTTTTCGATACGTCTGATACCTTCACGTATCGTTGTAATGTCTGTAGCAAACGAAAATCTAAAGTAACCCTCTGATCCAAAACCTATACCTGGAACTACAGCAACACCTGTAGCTTGGAGTAACTCTTTACAGAATTCTATAGAGTCATTTGAGATATCTTTGATGTTTACAAAAAGATAAAATGCACCTTGTGGTTTAAGTACAGAAAGACCGTTAATGTCGTTGAAGAGTTTAACCGCTTCATCTGCTCTTCCTTCAAAGGCTCTTCTCATCTGTTCTATTTCTGTATCTACTTCACCAAGCAGTGCAGGGATAGCCGCTTTTTGCGTGATTGAATTGATGTTTGATGTACTTTGACTCTGAAGTTTGTTCATCGCAGCGATGAGTTTTTTGTTTGGTGTAGCCAAGTATCCAAAACGCCATCCTGTCATCGCTACAGATTTACTGAGACCATTTATCGTCACAGTTCTTTGGTACATATCTTCACTGATACTCGCTGTAGCAACAAAGTCAATGTTATAGACAAGCTTCTCATACATTTCATCACTTGCTACGATGATATCTGTTCCTTCAAGTACTTCAGCGATTGCTTCAAGTTCTTCTTTAGAATAGACTGAACCAGTAGGGTTCGATGGTGTCGTCAAGATAATCATTTTTGTTTTAGGTGTAATGGCTGCTCTGAGCTGCTCAGCAGTGATCTTGAATCCACCGATCTCATCTGTCTCTATAACGACCGGCACGGCACTTGCGTATTTTACGAGTTCAGGATACGTTACCCAGTATGGAGCAGGGATGATAACCTCTTCACCTTCATTCAGTACAGCTTGAAAAAGGTTAAAAAGAGACTGTTTTGCACCATTACTTACAATGATATCTGAAGGCGCGTAGTCTAGGTTATTGTCTCTTTTGAGTTTTGCTGCTACAGCTTCTAGAAGTTCTGGGATTCCTGGTACGGCAGTGTATTGTGTAAATCCATCGTTGATCGCTTTGATAGCTTCATCTTTAATACGTTGAGGTGTTCCAAAATCTGGTTCACCAGCAGAGAAAGAAAGAATATCTTTACCTTGTGCTTTTAAATCACGTGCAAGTGAAGAGATAGCTATGGTAAGTGAAGGAGAGAGTGTTTGGATACGATCTGAAAGCATGTTAAAACCTTTGATTATAAATTGCATAATTATATCAAAAAATGCGTTAAAAAAAGCAGCAGACCTATCTAATCCATGGAGTTGATAAAGGTGTCATAGAGCTCTTCAAGTTCATGGTCTTTTTCTTTAATGTGCTTATGGTCACCAGTCTCAACAGCAGTTTCAACTATAGCAAGACGTTTGAGAAGATATTCAAATATCTCTTTGTTGACATCTGGGAGCTTATTGTGACTGAGTGGGGCTTTATCAAATCCTCGTTTAAGAACACGTGCAGGTATACCTACGGCAGTTGAGTCGGGGGGTACATTTTTAACCACAACAGAGTTGGCACCTACTTTTGAGTTAGCTCCTATAGTGATGTTTCCCAGTATTTTAGCTCCTGCACCTATAACGACGTTACTTTCAAGGGTTGGGTGTCTTTTCCCCTTACTTGTACTTACTCCGCCCAATGTTACTTGCTGATAGATAATCACATCATCATGGATGATGGCTGTTTCACCTATGACAACCCCTACACCATGGTCAATGAAAACCCTACGACCGATACTTGCTGCAGGGTGTATATCTATGACCGTTAAAAATTGCCCGATAGCAGAGATAAACCGTGGAAGGAATCGTAATCCTTTTTTGTAAAGAGAGTGTGCCAAACGATGAAACAGAAGCGCCCACAGCCCAGGGTAGTTAAAAAAGAGTTCAAAGGTTGAATGTAAGGCAGGGTCATTCCTTTTAACATTAAGAAAATCTTCTTTGATAAGACTAAATGTGTTCACTTCTAACGCTCCTCGTCAATGGCTTGAATGGTCTTAAGATAGCTATTTTCACTTAAATAAAGGTAAAGTTTACCTAAAAGTTCACGTTTTTCTTCATGACTGAGATGTTCAGATTCTTCAATATTATATTTTAGTGTTTTATCCATAAGATAGGTATCATAATCTAAATCATCTAAAATATCCATAATGTTTTGTGCTTCGATTAGATTATCTACAGTATGTTTTCCCTCTTCGTCAAAGTTGATCACTACCTCAGTAGGATGGGTAAAGAGGTTATGTTTCATGCCCAATACTTCTTGATATGCTCCTGTAAGGAAAAAGGCTAAAAAGTACTCTTCTGTATCTACATCGATATCATGCAGATAGAGTGGCAAGTCACGATTAAAGCCTATCTCTCCATCGCTGTCACAGGTAATATCCCAAATACTTGCCGGATTGGTCGGCTTGGTATCCAGACGATCCAAAGGCATGATAGGGAAGTGTTGTGCCAAGCCCCAAAAGTCAGGCAATGATTGGAAGGCTGAGAAGTTGACAAGGTACTTCTCCTGTATACGGTCCTGCAGTTTTTTGAGTTCATCGCTATCCTGATCTTTGAGTAATGCGATGGATTTTTTGATAATGAGATTTACAAGTATCTCTGTATTTGAACGGTCTTCAAGATCTATGTATCCAAGATCAAAGAGTGTAAGCAGGCTTTCCATATGGTCAAGGGCATCATGCAGGTACTCTCTGGCACGTTCACGGCTTAAAGAGTTATATAGGTCATAGAGTTCCTGTATGAGAGGAGGATTGGCCTCTTTAAGGCGTAGACCCTTCTCTGTATACTCTTGAGAAAAGAGTTCAAGTACCGGTGCAACCAATACAGAGTGTGAAGCTGCGATATAACGCCCAGACTCTGTAAAAATATCAGGTTCTGCTACGCCTTTGCTTTTGGCAATATCTTGCATAAGAAAAACCACATCGTTGGCAAATTCTCTTAGTGAATAGTTTCTTTCTTGTTTATCTTCATGTTGGCTATACTCAACTGCAAGACCGCCACCGATATTGATGGCGCCAAGTGCATCTGCCCCACGTTTTTTGAGGTCTGCATAAATGTTTCCGGCTTCTCTCAATGCCTTTTTCAATGGAGCAATGTCCCCCATCTGTGAACCTATATGAAAATGGATCATCCAGAGGTGGTCTAAAAGCGCATGCTTTTTCAGCAGTTCATAGGCTTCAAGGAGCTCTGTAGAGGTAAGCCCGAACTTAGAACCGTACCCACCACTTTTGGCCCAGATGCCAATACCCGAACTGTGAAGCCGTATACGTACACCTATCTTAGGTGCAATGGGTGTCTCTACTTCAGCATTAAATTCTTCATTGACCTGGATGATAGTCTCTAGTTCTCCAAGACCTTCT
Source organism: uncultured Sulfurovum sp. (assembly GCA_937921845.1). Taxonomy (GTDB): domain Bacteria; phylum Campylobacterota; class Campylobacteria; order Campylobacterales; family Sulfurovaceae; genus Sulfurovum. The sequence continues at coordinate 7,393 of CAKZWP010000050.1, read as the reverse complement.
ATGGTTACGGTGATGTTATGTCCCATCTTCGCTGCGATGAAACAAAGTGATATCATCTCTTTGTCTTTAAATCCATTCACTGTGATAGGTGCGCCCAGAGGGGTTTTGGTCATCGCAATGATAAGTTCCGCTTTACTTCCCGCCTCAAGGCCATAGTTGTAATCTTTAGAAACATCCATAAGTGCATGTACAAAGTTTGGGAATTGATTGACTTTAAGAGGAAAGACAGCGTGAAAGTTCCCTTTATAGTTAAACTCCTGTTTGGCTTTTTCAAAGGTGTTAAAGAGTGTTGAGATCTGCTTTTCTATGAGATGAGGAAAACGAAGCAGCAGGGGTCCTTTGTAGCCTTTTTCACGTATCTCCTGAGTGATGGAGATCAATGATGGCTTAGAAGCATGATTAACATTGATAGTATCATCTTGAATGATAAAGTTTTCATCACCCCAAATGTCTAAACCAAAATTTTTCATGATGCTGCCTTGTTGTTTAATAATGATAATTATAGCCAAACTTAATCTAATCTTACCTATAATAATTCTTATGATGAAACAGTTCTTAACGTATGAAGCAGACCAGCATCACCTTAAGCTTACCTCTACAGGGGAATGGACACTGAACTCAGTGCTTCAAATAGAAGATGAACTGTCAAAAGTTCCTTGTGATAAAAAGATCGTCTGGGATGTTTCCAAGGTTAGTGAATTTGACAGTGCAGGCGTACTACTTTTTATAGAATATTTTAAGCGATTTCAAAAAGAAACAGAGATAGAAGTAGTAGGTTATACAGACAATCAAAAAGATATGTATAACCTTCTCAATAGCAATATCCAAGAGCCTGAAGCTTTTAGAAAAAAAGATATTCTCGAAAATCTGGGTAAAAGAACTCTTGAGATATATGAAGATATTAAGAGTTTCATTACGTTTATCGGACATCTATTTTATGCAATGTTTCATACTTTTGTGAACCCTAAAGATATACGTTTTAAAGAGACAGTGTATCACATTCATCAATCAGGATTTAATGCCCTTGTCATTATTGGAATGACTTCTTTTTTAGTAGGGATGGTGATCGCATATCAAGGATCTGTTCAGTTAGCTAAGTTTGGTGCAGATATATTTATTGTAGATACAGTAGCTCTCTCCATCACCAGGGAGTTAGGACCTATGATCACTGCTATTGTCATTGCAGGGCGTAGTGGTTCTGCCTATACGGCTGAGATAGGGGCAATGAAAATAACCGAAGAGATAGCTGCCATGCGTACCATGGGTTTTGACCCCTATACGTTTTTAGTCCTTCCCCGTGTGTTTGCGTTAATGATAGCACTGCCACTGTTGATATTCTTCGCTGATATTATAGGTATATTGGGTGGCATGGTCGCATCCAATATGCAGCTGGGTATCTCTATGACACAATTTATAGACAGAGTGTATGAAGTTCTGGAGGTTAAACACTATTTACTGGGTATGATGAAAGGACCGGTTTTTGCATTTTTCATCGCAGCTGTAGGGTGTTTTAGAGGGCTGCAAGTCTCTAATAACACAGAGAGTATTGGACTGCATACTACCAAATCAGTGGTAAACGGCATCTTTTTAGTTATTGCTTTTGATGCACTCTTTTCAGTTATTTTTACGGAGCTTGGACTATGAAAACCGTTATTCAAGTTGAAGATGTTGTCACAAAGTTTGGTGAAAGAACTATTCATGATGGGATAAATCTTCATATCGATGAAAATGAGATCTATGGTATTTTGGGTGAAAGTGGTTCTGGAAAATCAGTACTTATGAAAGAGATGATAATGCTTCTTGAACCTAGTGCTGGTGAGGTGACCGTTCTAGGAAAATCATTAAGTGATATAAGTTTTAAAGAGGCACAGGCATTACGCAGTGATTGGGGAGTCCTTTTCCAGTTTGGTGCACTTTACTCTTCCTTGACTATCGCAGAAAATATAGAAGTACAACTCAAAGAATTTACAAATATCTCTAAGACCATGAGATCTAAATTGGTGCAATCTAAGTTAGCGCTCGTAGGGCTGGAACCGTATGTAGGTGCACTTTACCCCTCTGAACTCAGTGGCGGAATGGTGAAGCGTGCTGCGCTTGCAAGGGCATTGGCGATGGAGCCAAAATTACTCTTTTTGGATGAACCTACATCAGGACTGGACCCTATAGGTGCACGAAATTTTGATGCACTTATCGTGGAGTTACGGGATCTGTTAGGTATCACCGTTGTGATGATCACACATGATCTGGAGAGTATTTTCAGTATAGTAGACAGGATGGCAGTTTTGGCAGATAAACATGTGGTGGCACAAGGGTCACTTGAAAATGTGTTACAATCACAGCATACTTTTGTGGAAGAATTCTTTAAGAATGAGTACACAAAAGAGAGGTTCAAGGATAAGGTAAAAGATGTATAGCAAAGTCAATTATACTATTGTAGGGATCTTCGTATTACTGTTTGGTGCAGGTATGGTATGGTTTGCTTTTTGGCTTGCCAAGTATGGTACGGAAGAAGAATTTGATACCTATAGACTAGAAATGATAGAGTCGATTGCCGGACTTTCCATAGACTCTAGTGTTAAATTACGTGGTGTAGATGTTGGTAAAGTCAGTAAAATGCAAATTAATCCTAAAAACATAGAAATGGTTGAAGTATTTGTAAAAATTAAGAAGGGTATACCTATCAAAGAGGATATGGTAGCGCATACACAAATGTTTGGTGTTACAGGACTTTTATCTATAGAGATAGATGGTGGTACAAATGCAGCTAAAACCTTAGTCCCTACAAAAGAGTACATTCCCCTCATAAAAACAAAACCCTCACTACTGTCAAAATTAACATACAACATTGGCGGAGTGGCGGATAGAATAGAAGCTCTTTTACTTCAGAGTCAAAAACTGCTCTCAGACCATAACATTGAAACGATGGGAAATATCCTTGATAATACAGAAAAAGCAACAGCAAGAGCAGAAGAACTGGAAGATAAGGTCATTGTTTCTCTTGAAGAGATAAATATAACCCTAAAAGAGTTTAGGGTTTCTATGGCGAAAGTTACTACCGATTTTTCAGATATGAAAGAAGTTACAGTTCCTACGATCGATAAATTAAAGGAAACCAGTCAAAACTTTAACCGTGTGGCACTTAAAATAGAGAAGAGCATAGACAACGGGGATTATAATTTCAAAAAGATCTTTGAACCGATACTTATAGATATCGATATACTCTTAGGTCAGCTTAATGATATGTCACGAAGTTTGGAACATAATCCGAGTGACCTACTGTTCAAATCCAGAGAATCAAGAAGAGGACCAGGCGAATGAGAAAAAGTAAGCAACTAGCATTTAGCATCATACTCATAGGGCTCTTAGGATGTACAAAAGAACCTGCACTTAAAGTCTATAGTTTAGACACACCCATTGTCAGTGCTATGCATGGAAATACATATAAAAACAAAAGTATTAAAGTCACATACCCTCAGAGTCTAAAAGACAAGGTATCACAAAAGATGAACTTCTCTTACAGTAGTATAGATAGCGGTAACTACCAAAACTCTGAATGGTCCAACAATATGAGAAAAATTTTGCAAGGTATATTCATAGAAGTTCTAGATGAGAGTAAACTCTTCAAAGTGGTCTTGTCTAATACGTCGTCGGTTAAGGAAGAGTATAGGCTGGAGAGTATGATATTTGCTTTTCATCATAGAGTTCGAGGAGAAGAGTCACATGCTGTAGTTTCCATACAGTTCAACCTCATAAATACCGAAACGGGACGTTTAGTAAAAAGTAAAAGGTTCAATTACAAAGAAGCGACACCAACTACAGATGCAAAAGGGTATGTGAATGCTACGAATGTAGCAGTGTCGAAGTTAAGTAAGGATTTGGTGGCATGGCTACGCTAGAGGGGATTTTTTAAAATTCCCCAACTGCAACTGCAGACTCTTCTTTACTCTCCAAGTCTTTCACCCAAACCGTACCATTCTTCAACTCATCTTCTCCGATGAGTACACAATATCTGGCATTGACTTTATCTGCACCCTTCATATGGCTCTTGAAACCTTTTGAAGCGTACTCCAGGGTTACTTTTGTCTCTTTACGTTTGGCTGCAGCTATAGGGAAGAGAACTTCTACAGCCTCTTCGGTCATAGCTCCAAGGTAGATACCCTCTTTTTGCACTTCTGGCATCTGAACAAGTTCCATGATACGTTCTATACCTATGGCAAAACCTACCGCTGGAGTAGGTTTACCATCTAGAAATTCTACAAGCCTGTCGTAGCGTCCACCACCTGCGATGGCACTTTGTGCACCTATCTCGTTACTAATGAACTCAAAGGCTGTTTTGCTGTAGTAGTCCAATCCACGTACTAGGTTTGTATCTACTTCATAATTTATACCTGCATTGTCAAGCAAGGCAGTGAGTTTGTTGAAGTCTGGATCACACTCTACACAAAGGTAATCAATGAGTTTTGGTGACTCTACCAAGAGTGATTGGCACTTGCCATTTTTACAATCAAGTACACGTATAGGATTTGTACCAATTCGACGATTACAATCTTCACAAAGTTCATCTTTGATAGCAGTTAAAGAGCCTATAAGATTTTCTTTGTATTTTGGCATACATACCTTACACCCAAGTGAGTTGATCTTTAGATCAAAGCCTATTCCTAATTCGGAGAAGATCTGGCTTATCATAGTAATGATGGTAAAGTCTTCATAGACAGAAGCCTCACCAAAACTTTCACAGCCAAACTGGTGAAATTCTCTTAAACGACCTTTTTGTGGTCTCTCATAACGGAACATAGGTCCGTAGTAGTAAAATTTCTGTTTGACTGGTTGACGATCAAGTTTAGCAGAAACAAAAGCACGTACGATACCTGCAGTTCCTTCTGGACGCATACAGACATCGTTACCACCTTTGTCTTCAAACTGATACATCTCTTTACCGACAATATCAGAACTTTCACCTACAGAACGTTTAAATAAAGAAGTCTCTTCGAGTATAGGCGTTTCAATGTAACTGTAACCATACTTTTTTGCTACATTTGTGGCTGTAGTTATGATGTGTACAAAGCGCTGGCTTTCATCAAAAGTAAGGTCTTTCATGCCTCTAAGCGGGTTGATCATAGTGTGTTCCTTAAATAATCAGTTATATGTGTATGTATTGTCTCTATATCTTCTGTCGCATCTACAAAAAGATGAGGAATACCAAGTTTGAGTATACTTTGTTTCATATGCTCTTGTACTTCTAAAAGATACTCCAAGCCTCTAAGCTCAATGCCATCCAGACATTTAACAGAAGTTCGTTCTTCCAAGGTTTTCATATCGGTTAAAAACAGGATGACCTTGTCTGGAAAATGTCCTTCAAGCGCAAAGCGGTTAAGGCTTACAAGTTCCTCAAAATCAAAATCACCATTAGCAAGGGCATACCCTATACCCGAAAGAAATCCTCTGTCAGATATGATGACCTTATCTTTATTTGGAGAGATGACCTCTTGGTAATGTTCCGCTCTATCAGCTAAGAAGAGTAGAAGTTCTGCACGCTTGGAAGCCAATGAATCAGAAAGGAGTATCTCTCTTGCTTTTTTACCAAATGCTGTGCCACCGGGTTCATGCGTCACTATGATCTCAGGGTGTTTTTCTGAAATGAGATCGATCTGTGTACTCTTTCCACAGGTGTCTATGCCTTCAAAAAGTACATACATTAGCGTAAACACTTTATAAGATCTAGTGCTGCCTCTGGGACAAGGTGCTCTACTTTCCCATCGAAGTTTAGAATGGAGCGCACTACAGAGGAACTCACAAAAGCATGTTCCAAAGTTGGCATAAGATAAACGGTCTCTAACTCTTTTTTGAGTGAAGCATTAGCATAACCCATCTGAAGTTCATACTCGAAGTCACTTACCGCTCTAAGACCTCTTACGAGGATATTTGCATCTAACTCATCTGAAAGATCTACAAGTAGACCTTGGAATCCTATTACTTTTATTTTAGGAAAATCTTTGGTAGCTACTTTGACCATATCTATACGTTGTTCAAGTGTAAACATTGGTTTTTTAGCCTCTGAGTCTGCCACTGCAACGATAATTTCATCAAACATATGACAGGCACGTGTGATGATGTCCAAATGTCCATTCGTGATAGGATCAAAAGTCCCTGGATATATAGCTTTTCTGATGTCACTCATATTAACTCCATCTTTCATAAAGATTATTTTCGATGCCCAACACATCATACCATTTACCGATGATAAACTTTTCCATATCTTCCAGTGAAGATGACTCAGAGTAGTATCCCATCACAGGCGGTGCGATGATGACTCCCAGAGTGGCTAACTTATGCATATTTTCCAACGCTATGGCAGAAAATGGTAACTCTCTGGGTGCAAGAAGTAACTTCTTCTGTTCCTTGAGTGCTACAGCAGCGACACGTGTAGCTAAGTTATCACTTATGCCACAGGCTACTTTCGCCAAAGTATTCATACTGCAAGGAATGATAGCCGTAGCATCCACCCTAAACGAACCCGAAGAGATAGACGCTGCAATGTTTTCACTCGAATGCAAAGTCACTTTTTTGTTTTCAAATGACTCTACAGTGAGGGCATTATCAGAAACGACTACATGTACTTCGATGTGCTCAGGTAAAAAGTCAACAAACTTCTTACCCAACTGAACACCACTTGCACCTGTAATTGCCACTACTAGTTTACGACTCAGCATTTAGTACTTCGCTTGCACTGTGTTTTAGCACTTGTCATGATATGCCTTATTTTTTATAAGTAGGATTATAGCAAAAGAAATTAAGAGTTTGGGATTTGATTTGAAGATTCATGTGTATGGAGCGGGCGAACGGGTTCGAACCGTCGACCCCAACCTTGGCAAGGTTATGCTCTACCGCTGAGCTACGCCCGCATATCCATAATGTGTGTAAAATAGTTTGTTAAAGTGGAGCGGGCGAAGAGATTCGAACTCTCGACAGCCTGCTTGGAAGGCAGGAACTCTAGCCACTGAGCTACGCCCGCATTTAACAAATAATTGTTGTGGTACCGCAGGTCGGAAATTACATTATATAATTGACAACCAACGCAAATTATACACAAACAACGACATACTAGGGCTTAAATAACTACACCTTTATTATTCTTTTTGACAAATTATGACAATAAATGTCAAACAATGTCATAGGAGTGTACCCATAGTGTACCAATTTTAAGAGAAGTTCACAGGTAGTTTTATAATCTAATTATTGTTATTTAAAATTGGTCAATCTAGTAATATTTAAACATACTAAATCATAAATGAAAACCTTATAAAGTTATATATTTTATAAGGTTTTCAAACAAGATTTATTTATATGATGAGGAAAAGTAGCTAGTTATTAAATACCCTTCATCAGGAAGGTT
>CAKZWP010000049.1:0-4211 GCA_937921845.1 uncultured Sulfurovum sp. | reverse complement strand
ATTTTAATTTGTTATAATATCTTCATTATTTAATATTAATTTAGGAATTAAAGTGAAAATTACGATTATTATTACGGCTATACTTTTTATTTATGCTGCATTTTCTACCATCTTCCATGAAACAGCATTGGTGGGTGATATCGGGAAAAAAATAGGGGATACCAATCTCTATTTATTTGGGCACCTTGCGTATATCAATATTTTTGTTTTATTCTATCCTCTTTATAAACTTTATAGCGACGCCCGTGTGAGAAAAGATATTGATTTTTACTTGGGATGGCTACTTTTCTTCATCGCACTGATACTCTTTAGCTCTTTGGTATTGGAAGCACAAGACAGAGGCTTCATAGGTACACAGATAGTAGAGTTTTTATACCCTCTAATCGGTCAAGCCGGACTCTGGTTGTTTTGGTTGATGATCATGGCACTCTCTTTGGTATTCATCATAGATGATGACTTCAAATTCTCCGGATTTAAGATGAAAACACCTAAAGTTTCCCTCTCTTTTTCTTGGCTGGGAAGTACTTTTTCTATGCTTGGAAAAGTGTTTAAAAAGATCTTTACAAATCCTTTTGCTTCACCTTCTCTTGAAGATGAAATGATGCCTGTGTTGGATGTTGTGGAAGAAAAACCAAAGAAAACACGTGCCAAACGAAAAACGGCTGCTCCAAAGGCTTTGGCTAAACCAGAAGCAGTAAAAGTGCAGGCACTAGATGAGGTAGATGATCCGGTTCTAAATGAGATACTCGAACTTGAGCATGAGATGGAAATGAGCACTTCTCAAGACAAAAGTGTCACAAATAGTTCCAATGTAGAGATCATCAATGAGCTTGAAGAAAACTCTAAACTTATGGATCAGATAGATAAAGGTAAAGTAGTTAAACCTAAAAATTTCAAACTCCCTAAACTTGATTTTTTACAAAAAGCACCTAAAACAACAAAAAAGGTCAATGAAGCAGAGATAGACAGGAAGATAGAAGAGTTACTCGCAAAACTTCTACAGTTTAAAGTAGATGGCGATGTGGTACGTACTTATAGTGGCCCTTTGGTAACTACTTTTGAATTTAAACCTGCACCTCATGTCAAAGTGTCTAAAATTTTAAACCTTCAAGATGACCTTGCGATGGCACTTTCAGCTGAAACCATCCGTATACAGGCACCTATACCAGGGCGTGATGTTGTGGGTATAGAGATACCAAATGAAACTGTAGATACCATTTATCTTCGTGAGATACTTGAGAGTGATCTGTTTAAAAATTCTAGCTCTCCTTTAACTGTAGCGTTGGGTAAAGATATCGTAGGTAAACCGTTTATTACAGATATCAAAAAGCTTCCACACCTGCTTATAGCGGGTACTACAGGGTCTGGTAAATCTGTAGGTATCAATGCCATGATCCTTTCTCTACTTTACAGAAATGATCCTGATCAGTTGAAGCTGATGCTCATAGACCCTAAGATGCTGGAATTTTCGATCTACAATGACATACCGCATTTGATCACACCGGTGATCACTGAACCTAAAAAAGCTATCGCGGCACTTGCCAATATGGTAGGAGAGATGGAACGTCGTTATAAGCTAATGGCTGAGAACCGTACAAAGAACATAGATAATTACAATGAAAAAGTAAAAGGCGATGGTTCAGCAGAGCCTTTCCCTTTCATCGTGGTTGTGATAGATGAACTGGCTGACCTTATGATGAATGGGGGTAAAGAGGTAGAGTATTCTATTGCAAGACTTGCACAGATGGCAAGAGCCAGTGGGATACACCTTATCGTAGCAACACAAAGACCAAGTGTGGATGTTGTTACAGGACTCATCAAAGCAAACCTGCCGTCAAGACTAAGCTACCGTGTAGGGCAACGTATAGACTCTAAGGTGATCTTGGATGCGATGGGTGCGGAGAGTCTGCTTGGGCGTGGTGATGGTCTCTTTACACCTCCTGGTGCGACAGGACTGGTACGTTTACATGCACCATGGAATAAAGAAGAAGAGATCGAAGAGATCGTTGAATTCTTGAAAGCCCAACGTGAACCTGAGTATGATGAAAGCTATCTTGTTGCAGGTGGTGCAGCTGCCAGTGAAAGTGGAGGAGGAGATGTAGACCTTGACCCTCTCTATGAAGAAGCAAAATCAGTGGTGTTGACGGACAACAAAACCTCTATCTCTTATCTTCAGCGTAAACTACAAATAGGGTATAACCGTTCTGCGAATATCATAGAACAACTTGAAGCAAAAGGTGTCTTAAGTGCACCAAATGCAAAAGGTAACAGAGAAATCGTCTAATTTCCTGCATTTTTATGAAAAAGTACCTTTTTAAAATGAATTTGGTACTTTTTCTGTAACCATACGATACATTAAAATTATCTCTTTTATGCCTTTAACTTATAATATTTGTATTAAAACCATTTTCTGCTAGTATCTCCATACAAATACTAAAACAGGAGACCATTATGGCCTTATTAGAAGAATATAAAGCTCACACAGCTGAGCGTGCAGAACTAGGGGTACCACCACTAGTATTGACAGCTGAACAGACAGCAGAACTTGTTGAACTACTTAAAGCTAGTCCAATCGTAGATAGTGAATATGCTATGGAGTTATTTAAAAATAAAATCCCTGCAGGTGTAGATGATGCAGCATACATTAAAGCAGCATTTTTAAATGATATCATTCAAGGTAATGCATCTTGTACTGAGATCGATGCAGTTGAAGCAACAGTCATCTTAGGAACTATGCTAGGTGGATTTAACGTTGCACCACTTGTTGATGCACTTAAATCTTCTGATACAGCTGTAGCTGAATCAGCAGCAACACAACTCAAAAATACACTTCTTGTTTATGATTCATTTAACGATGTTAAAGCACTTATGGATGAAGGTAATGCATTGGCTAAAGAGATTATTGAATCATGGGCTAATGCTGAGTGGTTCTACAACAAACCAGCAATGGAAAAAGAGATCACACTGACTGTATATAAGATCCCAGGTGAGACAAACACAGACGACCTTTCTCCTGCATCTGAAGCATTTACAAGAGCAGATGTACCTCTTCATGCAAACTCATTCCTAGTAAACAGAATGGATAATCCACTAGATACTATGAAAGAACTCAAAGCAAAAGGAAACCCACTTGTATATGTTGGTGACGTTGTAGGTACAGGTTCATCAAGAAAATCTGGTATCAACTCACTACAGTGGCATATGGGTGAAGATATTCCTTTCATTCCTGGTAAAAGAACTGGTGGTGTGGTAATTGGTGATATCATTGCACCGATCTTCTTTAACACAGCAGAAGATGGTGGATGTATACCTATTCAAGCACCTACAGCAAAGCTTGATACAGGTGATGTGATCACACTTAAGCCTTTTGATGGTGTGATCGAAAAAAATGGTGAAGTAGTATCTGAGTTCGAACTTGAGCCAAATACACTTCCAGATGAGATGAGAGCAGGTGGACGTGTACCACTTATCATCGGTAAAGGTCTTACAGCTAAAGCTAGAGAAGCATTAGGTATGGATGCTGGAGATATCTTCATGAAACCTGCGATCCCTGCAGATAACGGTAAAGGTTATACACTTGCACAAAAAATGGTAGGTAAAGCTGCTGGTATGGACGGTGTTAAACCAGGTGTTTACTCTGAGCCAGTATGTACAACTGTTGGTTCTCAAGATACAACAGGTGCGATGACTAGAGATGAAGTAAAAGACCTTGCAGCACTTAGCTTTGGTGCGGATTTTGTACTTCAGTCGTTCTGTCACACATCTGCTTATCCAAAACCTGCTGATATTAAATTACACCATACACTTCCAGACTTCATGACTGAAAGAAAAGGATTTACACTTAGACCAGGTGATGGTGTAATCCACTCATGGTTAAACAGAATGTGTCTTCCAGATACTGTTGGTACTGGTGCAGATAGCCACACAAGATTCCCTATAGGTATCTCTTTCCCTGCAGGGTCTGGTCTTGTTGCATTTGCTGCTGTAACTGGTATGATGCCACTTACTATGCCTGAATCTGTACTTGTAAGATTTACAGGTGAAATGCAACCAGGAATCACTATTAGAGATATGGTTAATGCTATTCCTCACCAAGCGATCAAAGATGGTCTTTTAACTGTTGAAAAAGCTGGTAAGAAAAACATCTTTGCTGGACGTGTACTTGAGATCGAAGGTCTTGAACAACTTAAATGTGAACAAGCATTTGAGCT
>CAKZWP010000048.1:0-8641 GCA_937921845.1 uncultured Sulfurovum sp. | reverse complement strand
CAGCTGGGTACTCTGGGAGCGAAACCGTGATGCGCTTGCAGGCATCGATTTTTACTCCGGTAAAATTGAACTCTCACATGACACTACCTATAACTTATCATTTGAAGAGCTTCCTGAACGAATATACCGTCATATTACATTGTCAACGGAATATCTGGGCAATATCGAAGCATTTATCTCTGAGCCGACAGTTATTCCTACGGAAGGAATTCCTGTTGTCATTATTATGGGTGGTCTTGAAATTGATGCAGATATTTTTAGACTGATCCTCGATCCGGGAGAAAATATTTATGTCATTTTTAAATATCCATACACCCCGGAGTATTGGTATGAAGGTGCGCCAATTGTTGAGATCCCCGTGATTAGAAAATCGGTATTGAACGTACCGTCTCAGGCGCTGGCCTTGCATCATTGGGTGTCTAAACAGCCGTGGTCAGAGAAAGAGCGTGTTACATTTGCAGGTTTCAGTTTTGGTGCGATGTTTTTGCCGGCGATTTACCATTTGGCTGACAGCCGTGATGAAGTGCTAAATCCCGGTGTCATCGCCTATGCGGGTGCAGACATATCGGACCTTCTCTACACAAATATGGATAAAATTGATTCGCCTTGGCGCTCATTAGGAGCATGGCTTGGTGAAACGGCAATCTATGGTATAGAGCCGGCACGCCATCTACCCTATATGAACAATGAATTTCTTCTTATTAATGGGACGAGAGATCATCAGATCTCAACATACAGCTGGGAAAAACTGCATCAATTGATACCACAACCTAAAACGGTTGTGATTCTTGATGAAGGGCACATGCATCCACGTAAACCTGAATTGACCAAAAAACTGGTCAAAATCAGCAGGGAGTGGCTGATGAAAAGAGGATTGATCAATTAATTGTATTGCATTTCCAATATAAGCCATGGCACAGTAAAACACATATATTTTTTTATAGTATAAAATAGATACAATATTGCAAGAGGACAATAACGAAGGGCTTTCATACTATGTATTATTTTAAGATTTTTATCATTGCGAGTATCGCTTTTTTCCTTTCTGCCTGTAGCCATAAAACACCAGAGGCTTCAGCATACAAACAAGAAAGTGTCACCAAGTTACCTAAGCACAAAGCACCTCTTTTGGCTCATCTTGAGAAAACAGATAAAAAACTTGCGAATAACTCTGCTTTTTATTCCCTTTCTTCCCCTACAGATGCATTTGCTGCCAGACTCTTTTTGATCGATAATGCTACCACTAGTTTAGATGTACAGTACTATATATACAAAAAAGATGAAAGCGGTAAGGTCTTCACTGCACACCTTTTAATGGCTGCGCAAAGAGGCGTTCAGGTACGTATACTCATGGATGATTTGAGTACTACAGGTAAAGATGAACAGTGGCAAAAGCTTGCCTCTCACCCAAATATAGAACTGCGTCTCTTCAACCCCAATAAATTCAGGACCTTTTTTCGTAACATGGCATTACTCTTTAATGTCAATACACTAGGAAAAAGAATGCACAACAAATCATTGATAGCAGACGGTTCCGCTGCTATTATCGGTGGTAGAAATATCGGTGATGACTATTTTGCTTCAAGTGCAAAAACACTTTTTCTTGATTATGATATGCTAGCTGTAGGCAAAGTAGTCCCTGAAATCTATAAATCATTCGATCTCTATTGGAACAGTGAAGAGTCGGAACCATCCGAAGATATTTTGGGTAGTAAGAAATTATCATACGATGTTTACAAAAAAGAGCTTCTAAAAGTGATAGAGATGTATGAAGCGAGTCCTTCTGGAAAAGCAGTCGTTAACTCTGATTTTAATCGCAAGATATCCCAAAACAACCTCATACTTACTGTAGCAAAGCGAACAGATTTTTATTATGATCATCCAAGTAAAGTAAATATAGATGAGCGAGATACTTCAACCCATATGTCGACACAGATCCGTGAGGAGCTTATGCAGGTTAAAAATGAGTTGATCATTATTTCACCTTACTTTATCCCTAGTGAAAAACTGATGGAGCAATTAAAAAATGACAGAGAAAGAGGAGTGAACGTAATTATTATTACAAACTCCTTGGCTTCAACAGATGTATTCCCTGTCTATAGCGGCTATAAAGACGATATAAAGCCACTGATTGAGATGGGGGTTAAGCTCTATGAATTGAAACCTGACAGCTTCAAAAAGCTTGTAACAAGAACAGAGTGGGCAAATCCCAACTCTATCTCATTGCATACCAAAATGATCATATTTGATGACGATAGACTTGGAGTAGGGTCTGCCAATATTGATCCTCGTTCATCCAAACTCAATACGGAATTATTTATGATCATCAATAGTGAAAAACTTACGAAAGAAGAAAAAATGGAAGTAAATAAAGTCATTAATCTACAAAACTTCTATCGACTTTCATGGGGAAAATACCCAAAGGAATTTGATGATGATATGACGCAATATGGACCTATTTGGCATACTTTGGAAGACGGGAAAGAGAAAATATACTATACTCCTCCGCATGTAGGGTTTTGGAAGAGGTTAGGGACAGATATCATTTCAATCTTTCCTATTAGAGGATACCTCTAGTATTGAATCTCATCTCCAAGAGAGATAACACCACTTTCAACTATAATAGCCCTGTATCCACCGATATATTTCAATCCTCTCATCATATCTTGATCTAGTAATCTTGAGAGATAACGACAAGGAGGGCAGGTACGTACTATGCGAAACTTTGCTGTACCGATAGTAAATACTTTATCTTTCAAAAGTGAAACATCAAAGTCTTTAATAATAAGGTTCCTACGTAGATCAAGAAAGTCTAAAGCACTCTCTAGCCGACTATTGCATTCTGAAAGGGTTTCATAAGGAAGTATACTGATCTCCCTGACATCTTGAGAGAGTTGGGGTTTGTTGAATGTGCCTTGTCCATAATAATAACGGTCGCCTTCTAAACCTTTACCTTTGACAGCTTGAACATTATCTATATAATGCAAAGGATACTTGGCTTTTTCTCCGATGATAATGGCATGCAGGGTCATAGTTTTCATGACTATTCGGGTCTATATACCCTTACATTTTTGACATCTTGGGCATCTCGTAAGTACTGGGCATGAAGTTGACTCATGATGCCTTTCTCACAATAGAGGAGATACTCTTTATCTTGTGGTAACTTCATGAACTCTGTTTTGAGTTTATGAAATGGTATCTTAATGCTTTTACAAGGTGTCTCAATACATTCATCTTCAGCACGTATATCTATCACTACATACTTATCGTCATTCAGATCATGTATGACCTCTATAGGTGCTGCATTGGTTACATCATCGATGATCTCATCCACATAGATTGTTTGTGCATCTTCTACTGCCTTATCTAAGACACTATAGTCAAAACGTTTGGCTTCTTTTTCCATACGTTTGTATGAACCGTGAGTAATAGGATTTTTTGAAATGACACCACAGTACTCTGGCATATTCTCTGCAAAACGGCGTGTGCCTATTTCAGATGCTAACTTAATGATCTCTGGCTTGTTCATCGTTGCTAGTGGACGTAAAATAAGTTTATTGGTCACCTGGTCAATGAGTGCGAGGTTACGTAGTGTCTGACTGGAGACCTGTGCAACACTTTCACCAGTAAGCAGGGCATCTATCTCCATCTCATCAGCCACTTTTTCAGAAGCAAGGAGCATAAGACGTTTAAGTGTCACACCCATATACGTTTCATGGGTAGAACGAAAGATCTCTTCGATGACTGCATCAAAAGGTACAGAGATGAAAGAGACACGATGTGAAGCACCAAATTTAGACCAGAGGTAGAGTGCAACTTGCTTTACACCTATTTCATGTGCAATACCGCCAAGATTGAAAAAGATAAAATGGGTTTTTATTCCTCTCTTCATCGTTAAATAACTGGCGATGGTAGAGTCAAAACCACCAGACATAAGCGAGAGTATATCTCCCTGAGTACCTAAAGGAAATCCACCGAGTCCTGCATGTTTAATGGTGATAATATTGAGTTGATTGTTGATAAGTTCTAAACGTATGGTCACTTCTGGATGATGAAGGTCTACACCTTTTGCCTCATTATGAGCCAGCATATATCCGCCTACTGTCTGTTCTATCTCAGTAGATCTAAAAGGGTGCTTTCCTGAACGCTTTACACGCACAACAAAGGTTTTACCTATGATCTTTTTTGCCATAGTTTCATTTACTTTGACTTTGATCTGCTCAAGCGTCTCCATACCGTCAAACTGTAACGCCTCTAGTACCTGTTCTATGCCGGGAGTGTCAAGCAGTGTTTGTCGTACTTCTGGGAGTACTTCTATGGGTGTAACGACTTCAAGTTTATCAGAAAACTTTTTGACTGTAATTTCAGAACTGTATCTTCCTAAAAGTTTTACAAGATTGTTATAAAGTTGTCCTACCATTTGCCTTTTGGCAGACGAACCTTTGACCATGATTTCAGGAAAGAGTTTTAAAATGAATTTTTGTGTTTTTACTGATGGAGTTTCCACTGTTGTACACCCTTATATTTGTCTGGGCAGCATTATAACACAAGAGGACTAAATGGCTATTTTACCTAATCCTCAAGAGGGAAGTGCAATGACACAGATTTTGATGCTTCAAATAGAGCCTGAGATGCAATGGAGACACTTCGATTTGTATTGAGCAAAGAAACCACCTTCTTCTCGTTTATCCCTTTTTTACTTATAGACAAAGAAGCCTCTTTCATAATACGCATATTCTCCTCTTCTGCTTTAGAGAATTTCTCGGCACATTTATCGACACTCCACTCTTCTTCCATATAATTCACATAAATTTGTATCGCATAGAGAAGGTTTTTTCGAATGTTATCATAAATATCGTGTATGATCTCACTGCTGCTCTCGGAAAATTCGTTCATATCATTTTTAACATCTTTGAGAATTTTAGCGGCATAAACAGACTCTCGTACAGAGGTCAGGAGTACATCAAGACTTTCTCTATCTTCCGGAGGTAAATCTTGTTGATTCAGTACTGAAACAAATGCCATAATCTTGATCTCAATCACTTTAATGCTGTTATAGGCCGCTTTATGGTTGAATTCGATCTGATCCTGGTTATCATCTATGGCTTCTTTTAGACCGAGTTTTCGTACAAAAATATCGTTTGGTTTGATGTTGGCCACTAACAGTGCATATTTCATCGTTTTAACAAACAAGTTATTTACTTCATTCCGTAAGGCTACAAGTGCCGTTTCAGAGAATTCAGGATCGACCAAGTGTATGTATCGTGTAGGTGCTGGTTCAACATGTACGAAGAGTTTTTTCAAATACTTAGCCATCAAAGAGATGAAAGGAAGCAGTAGTACAACACCCAGTACATTAAATATAGTATGAAACAGTGCCAAAGCTGTGATAGGATCATTCTGCAATCCGTCAATGCTCATCAAAAACTGCGTTAAAGGTGTCAATATCAGAAATGCTGCTGCCGCAGTAATAAAATTAAATATAAAATGGGCCAATGCAACACGTTTTTTATCAGGAATGCCCCCGATAGCTCCAAGAAGTGCTGTCACTGTTGTACCGATATTTGTACCGATGACCATCGCAGCAGATTGTTCAAAGCTGAGTATATTGACATACAATGCACTCAGTACAATAGCCGTTGCTGCAGAACTTGACTGAATAATCGCTGTGAGTACAAAGCCGATCCCTATAAAAGTGACCAGTGGGAAGTTTGAAAATTTGGCAAGATCGATCGTACTTGCGAAAGATTCAATAGAAGTTTTCATAAATTCTAGACCTAGGAACAGGAGGCCAAATCCAACAAATACTTTGGCAACAGTAATGATACGTTTATAAGGAGGATCAAAAACGAGTACTAAACCTCCCGCACCTATCATCGGAAGTGCAAAAGCTTCAATACTAACTTTAAAACCAAGGGTTGCAACGATCCATGACGTAATTGTTGTTCCTACATTTGCACCAAAAATGACGGCGATACCCGAATGCAAAGAGATCATTGAAGCAGAGACGAAGGAAAGTGTCATGAGTGTTACAACCGAAGAACTTTGAAGCAGTGTTGTTGCCATAGTTCCGGTCATGAGAGATCTACCTGTAGAGGATGTGGAGTTTTTTACCCAACTTTTAAAACGGAGACCTGCAGACTCTTTAAGTGCCAGTTCCATATACAACATACCAAATAAAAACATTCCTAAACCGGAAAGTGCTTGTACAATTGTATATGTCATCCATCTCTCTCTTTTTTAGACATTATATCAATATTATCGTAATTGTAAAGGAGTTATATGACAGTTAGAATTAATAAAAATCAGTTCCTATAATAGTTAAGTATAAATTTTCTAATTGTTATACATAATATTCAGTATCGCTATATTTTTTTTATCTTATACTTAATTTATAAAAATCAAAAGGCATTTAGATGAAAAACAAAAAGATTGAGCATAGTAAACCACTGGTAGATCTTTTACATGGTGATGGTAATGAAGGTATAAGTAGAAGGACCGCACTCAAAATGATGGGTGTAGGAGGTGCAGCTACTGTTATGGGCATACCTTCTTCTTTAGAAGCTGCTGAAGCAGAAGCAGCAGGTGCTAAAAGTGAAAAGAAAGCGAAGGTTTTAGTTGTAGGTGGTGGTGCTGGTGGTCTTATGGCACTCTCTAGACTTCGCCGTGCTCTACCAAATGCTGAGATTACAATAATCGCTCCTAATGAGATACATCTTTATCAACCAGGACAAGTGTTTATGGCAGCTGGACTCTATACTATTGATGATATCAAAAAAGACAATAAAGATTTCATCCCTGATGATGTAACTTGGATTAAAGATGAAGTAGCTTCTTTCGACCCGGATAACAATAAAGTAACTACACGTGCAGGTGAAGAAGTATCTTATGACTATATGGTTGTTGCAACAGGTATGGTGTACCATTATGAGTGGATCAAAGGTCTTACAGAGGACGATATCGGTAAAAATGGTATTTCCAGTGTCTATTTGAGTAATTTAGAGGAAGGTACTGCTAAAGGTGGTAGTGCAACATGGGAATGGTTTGAAGCACTAAAAGAAGCAGCTGCTTCAGGGGAAAAACCAAAAGCAATCTATACACAACCAAGTTCAGCTATTAAATGTGGTGGAGCACCACAAAAAATTCTCTATCTAAGTGCCGATCATTTGAAAAAAGATGATTTAGGGGCTGATTTTATTTTTGCAACCAATAGTGCAAAGCTTTTTAAACATCCTGAGTTTGATACAGCATTACATAAAGTACAGAAAGAATACGACACGATTACCAATAAATTCAGACATAATCTTGTTGCCATTGATGTAAATAACAAGGTAGCAACTTTTGAAGAAACGTATGAAGTCAAAGGTGAATACGATGAAGACCTGGAAGAGTATGATATGTCTGAGGAAAAAAGAATGGTTGATATGTCTTATGATTTCATCCATGTAGTCCCTCCTATGAGTGCACATCAGGCTTTGATTGATTCTCCTTTGAGTTGGCAAAAAGGTACGGCAAAAGGTTGGCTGGAAGTAGATCAGTATACAATGCAACACAGAAGATATGAAAATGTATTTGGTATCGGTGATGTATGTGGTATCCCGATATGTAGGACCGGTGGATCAGCAAGACACCAAGGACCAATTGTTGTAGGTAATTTAGTTTCTGCATTGGAAGGTAAACCACTTAAAGGTAAATTCGATGGGTATACTGTATGTCCTATTAAGACTGGATATGGAAAAATCATCATGGCAGAATTCAACTATGAAGGTATAGCTCCGACTATACCTTACTTGAATCCTGCTGAACCACGGTTCTTCTGGTGGGCATTTGATCTCTATCAATTAAAACCTATGTACTGGTATCTAATGTTAAGAGGTTGGTTTTAGAAAGAATCATGTATTATAAGAATATATTATTTAGTTATATTGATAAGAATCAATATTTTGTAATTGTAGTATGATATACTTTGTATATAATAAAAATAAAAGGGGTTGAATATGAATGGTTTTGATGCACTTTATACGAAAGCAAAAGATCGTATACAGGCGTTGTCTGAGTTGCCTTCTATTAAAGAAGAGTCCATTGAAGAAATGCTTGAGGGACGTGGTATAGAACGACGTGACTTCATGAAGTGGGCAGCTGGTATTACAGCAATGCTTGCTCTACCGTCTCAGTTCACACCTTTATTTGCAGAAGCAGCAAAAATGGCAGATCGTGTGCCATTGGTTTGGCTGCATATGGCAGAATGTACAGGATGTAGTGAATCACTGATTCGTTCTGATGCACCAACCATTGATTCTCTTATTTTCGATTATATCTCTCTTGAATATCATGAAACTCTTATGGCTGCAGCAGGATGGCAGGCAGAAGAGAATCTTGATAATGCTTTAGAAAAGTACAAGGGACGTTATGTGTTACTTGTTGAAGGTGGTGTACCTACAGCTATGAATGGTCAGTATTTGACCTTGGGTGCTCATGGTAAAACTGGACTGAGTGTTGTTAAACATGCTGCCAAAGACGCTGCAGCGATATTCTCTATAGGTACTTGTTCAAGTTTTGGTGGTATTCAGGCAGCTGCACCAAACCCTACGGGCGCTAAAGCTGTAGATAAGGTTGTTTCTCAACCAGTCATCAATGTACC
>CAKZWP010000047.1:0-3590 GCA_937921845.1 uncultured Sulfurovum sp. | reverse complement strand
CATAGTCTACAACAAGCCAAAAGGTGTACTGGTCACGAAAAAAGATGATAGAGGGCGTGCAACCATCTATCATAAACTTCCAGGCAAATACAGACACTTTGTACCTGTAGGTAGACTGGACTATGCCTCTGAAGGACTTTTGCTCTTAACAGACTCTCCAGAGGTTGCAACAGCACTTATGGAGAGCGGCTTAGACCGTACCTATAATCTAAAAATAGATAAACCTATCACTCCCGAGATGATCACTGCGATGCAAGAAGGTCTTGTGCTTGATGATGCCCGTGCAGGTGCACATGAAAAAAGCAAGATCTACAGTATGGAATTTGCCCCTTTTGCACACTATGAAATAAGGGCAGAGGGAAAGAACTTTTCAAAACTTCGTGTAACCATCACTGAAGGAAAAAACAGAGAACTAAGACGTTTCTTTGCACACTTTGAAGCAAAAGTACTTGACCTCAAGCGTGTAGCCTTTGGAGGAATTGAGTTAAATAATCTTCCTACAAATAAGACACGTTACTTTACCCGAAGAGAATATGATGATGTGCATAAGTTCATGAAACGCAGAAAAGTCAATGCTGCAGCAGAGGTAAAGAACAGAGCCAATGCACTTAAACAAGAAGAGAAGAACCGACGTGAAAAAGAGTTCGAAGACAAAAAAGCTGACAAAGCTAAAAAGTTCACTAAAAAAGATTAAATTTTGCCAAATCTTGCACTGAAATATCGTCCTAAAACACTTGATGAATTGATTGGTCAATCACATCTTTTAGGTGCTGGTGCCATATTACAAAGACTCATCATCACAGATACACTGTCTCATACCTTTTTTTATGGACCACCGGGCTGCGGGAAAACAACCCTTGCAAGAGTCATCGCTTCCCTTCTCGATAAACCCTTTTATGAGATGAATGCCACGACCCTCAAAATAGAAGATCTGCGTAAAATATTTAAAGAATATACCAATGCCTTGCAAAAACCTCTTATTTTCATAGACGAAGTCCATAGGCTCAGTAAGAACCAACAAGAAGTCCTCTTGCCTTTTATGGAAAACCAAGCAGCACTCATCATAGGTGCTTCCACAGAAAACCCCTATTATTCACTCACTGCGGCTATGCGTTCACGTTCTCATCTTTTTGAACTTGAAGCCATAGATGGAAAAGAGTTGCATGCCTATCTTGATAAAATCATACAACTCGAAGATCTCACAGTAGAAGAAGATGCAAAAGAGTATCTTGTCTTTTCAAGTGGTGGGGATGTACGGGCTATGCTAAACCTCCTTGAGAGTGCAGGTGCAGTAGAAAACCCTATTACACTAAGTAGCCTCAAACAGATACGCCCCCATGCCATGCAGGCAGGAAGTGCTGAAAGTGAAAGCCACTATGAACTGACCTCTGCCATGATCAAAAGTATCAGGGGCTCAGATATAGATGCAGCCATTTATTATCTTGCCAGACTGATAGATGGCGGAGAACCCGCAGAATTTATTGCAAGGCGTTTAGCTATCTTGGCCAGTGAAGACATAGGAAATGCAAACCCCCCTGCTCTCAATCTTGCCAGTTCCACGTTGAATATCGTCAAACATATAGGATACCCTGAAGCCAGAATATCCCTCTCGCAACTGGTTATCTATCTTGCTTCCTCACCCAAATCCAATAGTGCCTATATGGCGATCAACTCAGCCCTTAAAGATATAGAGGCTGGAGAGATACATCCTGTTCCCTCTCATATAAAAACCCATGCCAAGAATTATGTTTACCCACATGATTTTGGTGGGTGGGTAGAACAATCTTACCTTTCAGTACCAAAAAAATACTACGATACCAAACAAATAGGTTTTGAAAAAACACTTTGGCAGTGGCATGAAAAAATAAAATCTAAATAATCAGACACATTTTTGACACATTTCTGTATTATAATCAAAATATTAAATATAAAAGGAATATAATGAAAAAAAACATACTTAAGATATTACTTGTTTCAAGTGCAAGTATTGCCCTATTAAGTGGTTGTACAGGCTCTGAAGTAGCACCAAACAATGCAACACAAACGGGTGCTGCAACAGGAGCACTGGCTGGTGCAGTCATAGGTTACAATACAGGTAGTGGCGGTGGAGGAAATGCCGCTGTAGGTGCAGCATTAGGTGCTCTTGCCGGTGGTGCTATAGGAAGATCTGTAGATAACAGTGATCCGGGACAAGTAGAAGCAGGTGGATGGCAATAGCCCCTCTCAGAATAATAAGGAGATAAAATGAAATTAAACAAACCAATACTTGCAGCCACGGTAGCTGCTTTCATGCTGGGGGGATGTTACAATCAGCCTGGCCTTGTTGAAGATACAAGTTATAATCGTACCAAAACAGGTGCCGCAACAGGAGCCCTCGCCGGTGCAGCCATAGGATACAATACAGGTAGCAGAGACTCCAAAAGTGCCATCATAGGTGGGCTTTTAGGTGCTGCCTTGGGTAGCGCAGTAGGTTACAGTATGGACCAGCAGGCCAACGAAGTTGCACGTGCCCTTGGTACAGGTGTGAGTAATGATCCACTTGCAGCACTTGATCCAAATAGAGAGATCGTTGTATTAAAAGCTAGTGATCACGTAAAAATCATGTTTAGAGACCGTATGATGTTTGCTACAGGTTCATCTAACCTACAATCGAGTGCAAGAGCAAAGGTACAAAAAGTAGGACAGGTTTTAGCTAACTATCCTCAAACAGTTGTAGGTGTTGCAGGTTTTACAGATAATGTAGGAAGTTACTCTTACAATCTGGATCTTTCTAAAAGACGTGCGAGCAGCGTAAGTAGCCTTCTTACAGTTAATGGAAGACCATTTACAAAAGGGTGCTCATACAATAAACCTATCGCAGCGAATAACACCGCTAAAAACAGAGCGCTTAACAGACGTGTAGAAGTCTATCTCTATGCAGATAGAAACAGAATGACTGACCCTTGTCGTTAGTCTCTCTTACTTTAACAAGCCAAACTCACGCTTGGCTTGTTCTGCATCCATTGAACCGGAGAAATACTGGCTCTCAACATGATCAATCTGTGCAGTAAGTTTTGCCTGCAACGCCTCTCCCCTAACCCTCTCTTTGACAAATATTTTCATCTCAGAAAAATCAGGAAAAAGTGTTAAGAATTCTGTTTTTAATTCAGAATTATTCCATGCACCTACCTGTATATCTATCGGTGCACCCGTCATATCTAGTATATCCCGTCCTATGCTGTCGACACTTTTATACTTCGTATACTGATGTTTCTGCTTGTATTCTTCACTTTGAAACTTTTCATCTTCTTGGATATCACCCACAAATTGAGTGATGAAATAAAGAAACCCTACCCCTATTACAACAAAGAAAAATAAGCTTTTATCCATAACGAAATCCTAGTCATATAATTTAATATGAGAATTATACAATAATTTTTGAAAAATGTGTTAATTGAAGTTTTTGTAGATGGTGCGGATGAGAGGACTCGAACCTCCACGCCGTAAAGCACCAGATCCTAAGTCTGGCGTGTATACCAATTTCACCACATCCGCATGTGATTGTTTTACAAAACAATAAAAAGTAAGTGGTACACCCGTTAGGATTCGAA
>CAKZWP010000046.1:0-4315 GCA_937921845.1 uncultured Sulfurovum sp. | reverse complement strand
TGTTTCTATCATCGGTGGTACCTGGTATGGCGGTGAGATGAAAAAAGGTATCTTCTCTATGATGAACTACTGGTTGCCACTTGAGGGTAAACTCTCTATGCACTGTTCTGCCAATGTAGGTGAAGATGAAGATGTATGTCTCTTCTTTGGACTTTCAGGTACAGGTAAGACCACGCTTTCAACAGACCCGAAAAGAGCATTGATCGGTGATGATGAACATGGTTGGGACAATCATGGTGTCTTTAACTTTGAAGGTGGATGTTACGCAAAAGTGATCAACCTTGATGAAAAATCTGAGCCAGAGATCTATGGCGCCATCGTTAAAGATGCACTTTTAGAGAATGTAGTTTCAGATGATAGTGGTGAGGTTGACTACACTGATGGTTCTAAAACAGAAAATACACGTGTCTCTTACCCTATAGAACATATTGAGAACCATAAACAAGATTTGCAGGCAGGTCACCCAAATAACATTATCTTTCTTTCAGCAGATGCATTTGGTGTGTTACCTCCGGTAAGTAAATTGACTAAAGAGCAGGCGATGTACTACTTCCTTAGTGGATATACGGCTAAAGTTGCTGGGACAGAAAGAGGTATTACTGAACCAGTCGCTACTTTCTCAGCATGTTTCGGTGAAGCATTTTTACCATTGCACCCAACAGTATACGCTAAACTTCTTGGTGAGAAGATAGATGAGCATGGTGTAAATGTATACTTGGTGAACACTGGCTGGACCGGTGGTCCTTACGGTACAGGTAAACGTATGAGTATTAAAAACACTAGAGCATGTATCGATGGTATCTTGAGTGGTGCTATCTTAGATACAGAGTTTGAAACGCTTGATACATTCAATCTTGCTATCCCTAAAACATTAGAGGGTGTAGATACTGCAGTACTTAACCCTAGAAATACATGGGAAGATAAAGCTGAGTATGATGCTATGTTAGCAAAACTTGCTGGTATGTTCCAGGAAAACTTCCATCGTTATGATGGTAATGGCGGAGAGTTTGACTTTGCTTCTGCAGGTCCTCAACTCTAAAACTATGTACTCACACAAATATCTTTGTGTGAGACATTCTAAATCTCTCTCAAATAATCCCATTTTTTAATCATTTAACTTCACTTTTTCATTACAAAACCTTCCATATAGATTACTTTATAAGGGTTTAAGTACTTGATTACTTATTGATGGTCTCTAAACTACGCTGTAGCGATAAACGTTATAAAATATGCTATATTATAAGGTTTTCAGTAGATATGAATGCATGCTAATTTTAGTAGCCAAGAGTTTTTTTGTTATACTTTAAAGGAAAGATATAGACTAGTAAAAATAAATGCTATACTTAATAAGGTATATATATATCTTAGAATACTAAGTAAAATAAAGGATTGAATAATGGACTCAGCTATCTCATCTTCATATTTAATCAGTAGAGTAAGTACGTTAGTCTTACTTTGCTCGGTATACACCTTTTCCTCTGCAGGACTTGATCGTACGGTCTTACCTATAGCCGCTCCAGAACCACAGAAGTATACAGAATTGGATGTGCGTAATGCGACACCGCCTTCTCGCTTTCAAGTGAAGGCTCCAAAGGGTGCACCAAATGTACTTTTAGTACTGGTAGATGACCTTGGATTTGCAGGTACAAGTAAGTTTGGTGGACCTGTAGGCACACCAAATTTTGAAAAGATAGCCAATGAAGGGATTTACTACAATAACTTCCATACCACTGCTGTCTGTTCACCTACACGTGCTGCGATCAAGAGTGGGCGAAATCACCATGTCAGCAACATGGGTGGGATCATCGAGACTGGTACACCGTTCCCTGGAAATACTGGACAGATACCAACTGACGTTACTCCTGTTGCAGAAATGCTTCGCCACAACGGTTACAGTACAGCAGCTTTTGGTAAGTGGCATGAGACAGCTGCCTGGGAGGCAAGTGTTTCTGGTTCTTTCGTCCGTTGGCCGACTGGACCAAATGGAGGCTTTGATAAATTCTACGGATTCCTTGGTGGAGAGACCAATCAATGGGCACCTTACATTTATGATGGAACCCATCCTGTTGAACTACCTGAAGATCCAAACTATCACTTCTTGGAAGATATGACTGATCAAGCAGTTTCTTGGATGAAATATCAAAAGGCACTTACTCCTGATAAGCCATTCTTCGTTTATTATGCACCAGGTGCTACACATGCACCGCATCATGTACCTAAAGAGTGGATTGAACGATGGAAAGGTAAATTTGATCAGGGATGGGATAAATTAAGAGAAGAGATCTTAGATCGTCAGATCAAACAAGGTATCGTACCTAAAGGTACTAAGGCAGCATCTAAGCCTAAAGCGATTCAGGACTGGGATAAGTTAAGTGCTGATGAGAAAAAACTTTTCTCACACCAGGCTGAAGTATTTGCAGCCTATATAGAAATGACGGACCATGAGATCGGTCGTCTGGTCAAAGCAATTGAAGATATAGGGCAGCTTGACAATACTTTGATACTCTTTGTATATGGAGATAACGGTACTAGTGCCGAAGGTGGTCCAAACGGTATGTTCAGTGAAATGACCTACTTCAACGGTGTACAAGAAAAGGTTGAAGATATGATCAAGGTCATGGACAAGTGGGGAGGGCCAGAAACTTACCCTCATATGGCCGCAGGTTGGGCAGTAGCCTTCGACACTCCTTACAAATGGACCAAGCAGGTGGCATCAGATCATGGTGGTACAAAAGTCGGTATGGCTGTGCGTTGGCCAAAAGGGATCAAGTCGAAAGGAGAGCTCCGTACCCAGTTCCATCATGTCATCGATATCGCTCCGACTATCCTTGAAGCTGCGGGTCTCCCTGAACCAAGACAAGTTAACGGTATAGCACAATATCCGATGGATGGTGTGAGCATGATGTACAGCTTCGATAATGCCAAAGCAAAAGAGAAGCATACGACGCAATACTTTGAAATGTTCGGTAACCGTGGAATCTACCATGATGGTTGGTTCGCCCGTACGATCCACAAAGCACCGTGGGAAAAACATCCACGCCGCGGGCTGACAGAGGATATTTGGGAACTTTATGACATGAGTACGGACTTCAGTCTGGTCAATGATCTCTCTAAAAAACATCCAGAGAAACTCGAAGATATGAAAAGAATATTTATGGTTGAAGCTGCTAGAAATAAAGTGCTTCCTATCGATGACCGAACCGTAGAACGTGTCAATGCAGCGGTCGCAGGACGGCCAGACCTGATGGCTGGACGTACGTCCTTAACACTTGCAGAAGGCATGACGGGTATGAGTGAAAATGTATTCATAAACATTAAGAACCGTTCTAAGAGCATAACCGCAGAGGTTGAAGTCTCTGAAGATGGAGGTAACGGTACTATCATCGCACAAGGTGGACGTTTTGGTGGTTGGTCACTTTATGTGAAAGATGGTGTGCCTGGTTATGGTTACAACTTCATTGGACTTAAGAGAACAAATATCGATGCAAAAGCCAAACTTAAAGCTGGTAAATCAACCATTCGTTTCGAGTTTGATTATGATGGTGGCGGACTGGCCAAAGGCGGACTTGGGACATTATATGTAAACGATAAAAAAGTAGCAGAAGGCAGGATAGAACATACCCATCCAATGATCTTCTCAGCTGATGAGACTGCTGATGTAGGTATAGATCTGGCTACACCAGTTGTGGAGGCTATAGGTTCAGAGCGTAAGTCACGCTTTACTGGACATATCCCAAAAGTCACTGTAAAAGTAGGAGAGATGGGAAAACCTGGCAAAGTAAAATAAACCAGGTTCCTAGTGCTGCTTAGACGTTCATTTTAGTTGAAAATGTTATTAGGATATTTTCACTCTTATATAATTCTAAGTTATTTATAATACAATATAAAGAAATATGTCAAAGGAAATAATATGGATGTAAATAAATGGAGAGCAACATGTAGACCTATCAGAATTGTTGTAGGGTTGGCACTTATCGGTTATGGTGTATACTCAGGAAATGCATGGTTCTATCTTGGGTTTATCCCGCTTATTGCAGGACTTGTAAACTTTTGTCCAGCATGTATCATCACTAAAAAGTGCGATACACCAGCAAAATAAAATAAATAAGGATTTTCCTTATTTATTTACCTCTTATTTGACGATATACGTCAGCACTCTTTTAGTAATTCAACCATTCCACTTATTTAATAAAGTATAATTTCACAATACAACGCTTCAAAGGTACAGGCTATGGATAAACTCACACAATATTTAAATGATCATCCTCATGATGAACTACATCCCTCAGATATAGCCAACCTTCTTAAAGATCTA
>CAKZWP010000045.1:0-2511 GCA_937921845.1 uncultured Sulfurovum sp. | reverse complement strand
CCAGATAAAATGGCTGATCAGATCTCAGATGCTATACTCGACTATATCATCGAAAAAGATCCTCAAGCCAGGGTGGCTTGTGAGACGTTATTGAGTAATGGTTTTTGTGTTATTGCAGGAGAACTAAAAACAACAGCGTATGCACCGATGCAAGAGATTGCAAGAGAAGTCGTAAGAGAGATCGGTTACACAGATGCAAGTTATGGTTTTGACTATAGATCTGCAGGTGTACTCAATGGTATAGGTGAACAAAGCCCGGATATTAACCAAGGTGTTGATAAATCTTGTGGTGAGATTGGAGCGGGTGATCAGGGACTTATGTTCGGTTATGCATGTAATGAGACCAAAGAACTTATGCCTTTACCTATCTCACTTGCACATAAGATCACAGCTAAACTGGCAGAAGTACGTAAAAATGGTACTGTCCCGTTTTTACGTCCAGATGGAAAAGCACAAGTTTCAGTCAAATATCTTGACGGTAAACCGGTTGCTATAGACACCATTGTTGTCTCAACACAGCACCACCCGGAAGTGACATTGGAGCAGGTACAAAAAGCGGTACTTGAAGAGGTCATTAAAGCAGTGATCCCAACAGAGTTGATCTCTGATGATATTACCTATCATATCAACCCTACAGGACGTTTTGTGATCGGTGGACCTCAAGGGGATGCCGGACTTACGGGAAGAAAGATCATTGTAGATACCTATGGCGGTTCTTGTCCTCATGGCGGGGGAGCATTTTCTGGTAAAGATCCTACCAAAGTAGACCGTTCTGCTGCCTATGCTGCAAGATATGTAGCGAAGAACCTTGTAGCTGCAGGTGTGTGTGATAAAGCGACACTACAGATAGCCTATGCGATCGGTGTAGCTAAACCAGTCTCTATTTATGTAGATACACACGGTACTGCAACAGTGGATGAAGCTAAGATCACAGCTTGTGTAGAGTCACTTTTTGACCTTACACCTAAAGGTATTATGGATGCATTGGATCTGCTTAAACCTATCTACCGTAGAACGGCAGCATATGGTCACTTCGGAAGAGAAGAAGAGGGATTCAGCTGGGAAAAGACAGACAGAGTAGAAGATATAAAAAGATATTTAAATATCTAGTCTTTAGTACAGTGTAATAAATTGAATCTTTTTTTACACTTTAACAAATTATCTAAAGAGATTAAAGTATTTTTAAAAATCTTTGGATATAGTTTTTCTATATTAATATAAAGGAATAGAAATGGCAGTAATTATTGGTGATACTTGTATAAACTGTGCAGCTTGTATTGACGAATGTCCAGTAGAAGCAATCGTAGATGAGGATGATAATCCAACGGGTGAGGAGTACTACTATGTATATCCTGACAAATGTGTTGAGTGTGTAGATCACTTTGACTCTCCAGCATGTGCTGAAGCGTGTCCAACAGAGGGTTGTATTACTTGGGATATGCCATTCACAGCAGACCATAAAGATCACTTCAATGGTGGAAACTATATTGATGGTCTAGACTACGTTATGGATGATGCAGATGCTATCATGCCAATGAGAGATGATATCTCATTAGAAGATAGAGCAGCTCATAAAAATGTTGTAGAAGACTAATCTTCATCACTTTACAGAGGCTACCTCTTGGTAGTCTCACTTTATACTCTTAACCCTCTCAAAACTTAAACTTATTTTAATACTTTTTTAGGTAAAATTCCGCCCGAATACTTCTCAATGAAGTAAAATAATCGCTTAGGAATATAAGTATGGAACAAACATTATCAATCATCAAACCAGATGCAGTAGCTAAAAACGTTGTAGGACAAATTCTTGCAAGATTTGAAACAGCAGGTCTTAGAATTGCAGCAACGAAAAAAACAAGACTTTCTCGTGTAGATGCAGAAGCATTTTATGCGATCCACGCTGAAAGACCTTTCTTTAAAGACCTTGTAGACTTTATGATCTCAGGACCTGTTGTTGTAACAGTACTTGAAGGTGAAAATGCACTGGCTAAGAACAGAGAGCTTATGGGTGCTACGAATCCTGCAGAAGCAGAAGCTGGAACAATCAGAGCAGACTTTGCTGACAGCATCGATGCAAATGCAGTACACGGATCTGACTCTGTTGAAAATGCAATCAATGAAATCAACTTCTTTTTTGCACAGAGAGAAATTCACTAAGTAAAAAACTATGAAAATAGTTTTTGACAAAATAGGTTCCACAGCGAAACCCATTGAACTAAGTTCAGAGGGTGTTAAACTGGAAGGAACTTTAAAGAAGAGTGGTTATCATCAAGTTACTTTAGATGCACATATGAAGGGTTGCCTTGAGTTGTCATGTGATAGATGTGGAAACACATTTAACTATGACGTAGACAATGAACTGCAGCTCAGATTGAGCGATATAGTATCTGAAGATAAAGATGATTTAGATATAATTGAGTTTTTAGATGGCGAAATAGATATTTCGTACATACTACAGAGCGAAATAAATACATTTAAAAATGCTTATAACTATTGTGACAAATGTGACAA
>CAKZWP010000044.1:0-8507 GCA_937921845.1 uncultured Sulfurovum sp. | reverse complement strand
ACCCATGCAGTCGAGAGTGACATCGCCAGTAACCTGGGTTTACAAAACCCTAAACGTGTGAGAGGTTCACTTTTCCGTGAAAATCTGACTATCAACGCAAGACACCGTATCAAAGATGGTAGAGCACAGTTGATGGAGTTTTTGAAGCTCCATACAGATGAGTCTGGTATCATCTATACCCTTTCACGTAAGTCTACAGAAGCAGTAGCACATTTTTTACAAACTAAAGGGATAGAAGCTAAAGCGTACCATGCTGGGCTCCCTACAGAAGAGAAAAATAGCACTTATGCAGATTTTGTAGCAGATAGGGTACAGATAGTCGTAGCAACCATCGCTTTTGGAATGGGAATTGACAAGAGTAACATCCGTTTTGTGGTGCATATGACTATGCCAAAGACTTTGGAAAACTATTACCAGGAGATCGGACGTGCAGGAAGAGATGGGTTAGCATCTGAAACTCTTTTGCTCTTTTCAGCACAGGACATCGTACAGCAAAAAATGTTTATAGAAGATCTGCCAGAGACTCCTTACAAACAACACGCATTTAATAAGCTTGACAGCATGGTCCGCTTTGCCAACTCTGAAAATTGTAGGCATCAGAGTATTGCTGCCTATTTTGATGACCGTATGGAAGCTTGTGGAGATAAATGTGACAACTGTACGGCACCTGCAAGTGAAAAGATAGACATCACCACAGCAGCTCGTATGCTGCTCTCAACCATCTTACGTACGGATCAGAATTTTGGTTTACACTATGTGATAGATGTACTTAAAGGAAGTAAAGAACAGAGAGTACTGCAAAATGGGCATGACAGCCTTTCAGTCTATGGTATAGGAGATGAGTACAGTAAATCGCAATGGTTGACAATAGGTGACAAGTTATTGGAATTGAATGCTGTGGAGATAGGTGAGTTTAAAGTCTACAGACTGACAGCTTTTGGTATAGAAGTGATCAAAGGTGCACATAAGATCGAGCTCAAAAAAGAGAGACTGACAGTACAAAAAGCTGAGACGAAAAAGAAAGTAACCTATTTTGATGATTATGATGTAGAAGTGTATGACAGGCTCCGTGATCTGCGTACACGGATCGCTTCTGAAAAAGGTATTCCCCCTTATATTGTCTTTTCAGACAAAACATTGAAAGACTTGAGTGTGAAAGTACCGCAAGATAAAGAAGCCATGCTTGATGTACACGGCATTGGGGAAGTAAAATTTGAACGTTACGGGAAAGAGTTTCTTACTCTTTTGAATGATGAACTCTAAGCCATTATGCGGGATAGATGAGGCAGGACGTGGTCCTTTGGCAGGTTCATTGGTCATAGCTGGAGTGGTGTTGAAAAAGTCTATTGAGGGACTAATGGATTCTAAGAAGCTTACAGAGAAAAAGCGTGAAGCACTTTATCCGCTTGTGATTGAAAATTCTGAGTATCATATCGTCTCTTTTTCAGCCAAAGAGGTCGATGAGATAGGTATCTCTAAGTGTTTACAGTCAGGTTTACAAAGTATACAGAAACATTTGCCTGAAGTTGAGTATCTTTTTGATGGAAACAGTACTTTTGGCGTTGAAAACATTACGACCATGATCAAGGCAGATACTAAAGTTGCTGAAGTCTCTGCGGCAAGTATATTGGCAAAAGTCACACATGACAGAGAGATGATAGAGATGGCAAAAAAATACCCTGAGTATGGGTTTGAGAAACATAAAGGGTATGGGACCAAAGCCCACATTGAGGCTTTACTCAAATATGACCGTTGTGAAATGCATCGTAAAACTTTTAGAGTTAAAGGTTTGGATGACCCCGTACTAAAACTCTAAAGGTTTGCCGTTTATCTTTACGGAGCCATCCATTATATTGATATTATAAATTCTCTGACCCAGTGATCTTTTCGGTCTATACATCATATAAAATAGCATAGATTTTGGATCTTCTTTTAAGAAAGTAAGGATTTCTTTAGAGAGTGACAGGTTTATAGTTCCATCGATTTTATGCAGAGCATGTTTCGGTTTCATTCCTAAGCGGTAAATATCAAAAGATTTATCTATATCCAACTTGGCATCAAGGCTAAATCCATACATCTCTTTCCCATGAAGTGTTACTTTATCAACAGATAGGTTCGGAATATCGACATGCATATTATTTGAAACGAGTGTTTCTAAATGTGCATCAAACTCTTTTTCCTGAGTTCGATCTGTCTTTTGTAGTTTCTCTAAAGTATCTATATCAAGGTTACTGACATTCATATCCATGTTTAATGTCTGCATACCAAATTTTTCTTTTTCAAAGAGGAGGTCAATATTTTTAATCTTTGTTTTGAGAGTTTCTGTAGCCAGCCCATTTTTTACAGTGGATGTTGCGTGTAGAGAAATAGTATCTGCGAAGAGCGCACCTTCAGCTTCATCAGCTATCTGTATCTTCTCTATACTGTAGTCCGTAGTATAATCATAAGCAGTTGTTCCTGTAAGTTCATAATGACTTTGATAGCCAGAAATCGTTCTATTTAGTTTATCACTCATATAGAGGTGAAGTGTGCCAAATCTCTGCATATATTTAACTATTTGTTCCTTTTTGATCTCTCCTGAAAAGTGCAAGCCCTGGAGCGTTATCTTGACTTCTTTTTCCCCTTCTAGTTTTTCGTTTATATCTTTGATATAACCTTCAAATGTAGTGGTACTATGAACGATATCGACATGCATAAGGAATGTTTTTTCTTTTATCATATCTTCGAGCTGTGCTAAGACTTTTTGGTCATTTTCCGTAGTGAAGGCTGTTGTTAGATATGTTGGCAGGGTAAGAGGATACAATTCTAAAGCAATTGTATCTTTTAAGTAAGTCACATCAGTTCCTATCTGCATGCCTGTAAGCTCTTTTGCTTCTTCAACACTGGTCTGTATGCCTTTTTCTGTCAAAAACAGAGCAGCTTTCTTGGGATCATTGATTTGGATCACAAAGTGTTCGTTGTCTTTTTTTATCTCTCTGTCTGAGACAGTAAATCCATTTGTTTGCATTTCAGTGAGCTGTAGATTCACTGACTCTTGTAATGTGTTTAGGTTTTTAACGTTTTCTGTATGATTAAAATAGTAGAGTACAGCAACAATGATAAGTGCAAGTAACCCAAAACCTAATTTTTTTCGACTCATCAATTACCTTTGTAAAGAGCCGTCAAGTGGTCCATCTTTTTACCCATGTTAAGAAGGGTCATATCGGCAAGTGTAAGTGCCATCATGGCTTCACATACCACAGCACCCCTAATGGCAACACAAGGGTCATGTCTACCTTTGAGGTTACATTTTACCTCTTCATTATGAGTCGTGATCGTCTGCTGCTCTTGAAAGATAGACGGTGTCGGTTTGAAGTGCGTTTTTACGATGATAGTATCACCATTTGAGATACCGCCAAGCATGCCGCCAGAGTGATTGGAGGTAAAGCCATTTAGGGTAATTTCATCATTGTTTTCACTACCTTTTAGGTGGGTACTGGCAACACCATCACCTATCTCTACCGCTTTGGCTGCGTTGATACCCATCATTGCTTCTGCAAGTATGGCATCGAGTTTGTAGTAGAGCGGTTCTCCCAGTCCTATGGGTACGCCTGTAGCAGTGGTAAGTACCACACCGCCTACAGAGTCATGATTCTCTTTTGCTGTTAGGATCGCAGCCTCCTGTGCGGCTTCCTGTGCAGGATCAAGCGCGTACATTTTAGAACTTTTCGCATATTCAAAATCTTGTACAGACCCCTTGATACCATCTACTTCGCACAGCCCGCTCTGAATGGAGACACCCAATTCTTTAAGCATCAGTTTTGCAATGGCGCCACCTGCGACACGTGCAGCAGTTTCTCTGGCTGAACTTCTTCCGCCACCACGGTAGTCTCTTAACCCATATTTGTGAAAGTAGGTAAAGTCTGCATGTCCGGGACGAAAGAGGTCTTTTACATTTTCATAGTCTTTGGATTTTTGATTGGTATTAAAAATGACCATGGCTATAGGGGTACCTGTACTTACACCCTCAAATGTACCAGAAAGGATCTCAAATTTATCATCTTCTTTACGTCCTGTTTCCAGTTTTGATTTACCGGGTTTTCGTCTGTCCAGTTCACTTTGTATAAAGGCCTCATCTATCTTAAGTCCTGCAGGTACACCATCAAGTATACAGCCAAGGGCTTTACCATGAGATTCCCCAAAAGTAGTGAGGGTTAGTTTTTTTCCAAAGGTATTCATGCTTTTAATTCCTTTAATGCAAGTTCAGCTGCTTTTTGTTGTGCTTCTTTTTTACTTTTACCTTTTGCTGTCGCGATGGTTTTGTCATCAAGTATCACAGCGATAACAAACTCTTTTTTATGGTCTGGTCCCGAAGAGTCCAAAAGAGTATAGTTGGGTGTCACTCCATGGGTTGCCTGTGTGAGTTCCTGTAAAGCAGTTTTGTAATCTTTTGAAAGAGAATCAAGGTCTATTTTAGGGTGACTCTCTTCTAGGAGTCTGATGGATATCTCTTTGGCTGTATTTAATCCTGCTTCAAGGTAAATAGCACCGATGATCGCTTCAAAGGCATTTGAAAGCAATGAAGGTTTGTCACGGCCATTGTTGTTTTCTTCTGCCAATGAAAGGTAGATATATGACCCAAGGTCTAGTTTTCTTGCTAAAAGTGTAAAGCCAACTTCATTTACAAGTGAAGCACGGATCTTTGAAAGTATGCCTTCATTTGAATTTGGGAATTTAGTAAAAAGGTACTCTCCTACAATGAGGTCGAGTACTGCATCTCCCAAAAATTCAAGCCGCTCATTATTGTAAGGCTTTTTGTCACTTTTATGTGTCAGAGCCTCAATAATCAATTGCTTGTTTTTAAATGTATAGTTCAGTCGTTTTTCTAGCTGACTGTAATCATTCATAAATTTCTCCTACTATATTAATTTTATAATGTTAACTTTATTCTTTCTGCTTCATCACGGGCTAGTTCGTCGCAACGTTCATTTTCGGGATGTCCGTTATGTCCTCTCACCCATGTACCACTGATATTATGAGGAGCAGCGGCTTCAAGGTATGCTTCCCATAAATCTACATTTTTGACTTTTTTGAAGCCTCTTTTTACCCAGCCTTCTAACCATTCGTTGATGGCTTTGACTACGTAGGAGCTGTCTGAGATGACTTCTACATCACAAGGCTCTTTAAGTAGCTTTAGCCCCTCTATCACACCTTGAAGCTCCATACGGTTATTGGTAGTGTGTGCATCTGCTCCAGAGTACTCTTTCATGATGCCTTTAAATTCTAAAATGCCTCCATATCCTCCGGGACCAGGGTTGCCCAGACTAGAACCATCAGAGTAGAGAGTAATCTGTTTTCGGGCTTGATTTTGCAATTTTTTCCTCAACTTTAACAGAATTTAGCGCCATACAGTTTGGACAGCGTTTGAAAGAAACAGGGAAACTCTGTTTACATTTTTGACATAGATAAGAGAATATCAAATCTCCCTCTTCAAATCCATTTTGTTTAGCTGTAGCTAACATATCTACACTAAAGATACCACTTTGGATAGCAGGTTCTTGTAAATAGCCTTTAGCATAGTAAAGCGTTTGTAGCTTATTATTGGATGTGATTATATCTAAATCGAGTTGTGAATTTGGTAAGAACCAAAGGACGTCGAGAATCTCTTTGATACGTTCAGGATCTATGATCTCCCAAGCACTTTTGGTATCAAGCTGTAAAAGTGATTTGACTATGGGGCGATAGAGACTTTGTTCTTCATTTAATAGCTTTTTGAGTCTCTCTATTTTGTCTTGTATGGCTAAGGTTTTATTTGCAAGGAGTTCTGAAAGATCTAGAAATTTTTCAAGTGATTTTGTCTCTTCCCCCAACATATTGAGAGGGCCCAGGACCTCTCTTGCTTTGTCATATTTTTGCATGATCTCATATACGATACCTAGGCCATAAAGGACTGGCACATTACGAGGTTTTTTACGTAAAATTTCTGTATAGATACTTTGAGAGCGCTCTAAAAATCCTGCATGAAGATAGGTGTTACCAAGACGCTCCATAAGTTCGATCTTACCTGAATCATGTGAAATATTTTTAATAAGGTAAAGATAGATACTGATGGCTTTATGGTACTCCCCCGTATTCTCAAATGCTTTTGCAAGAAGTGTAAGGGGTTTAAGCATATGAGGCTCAAAAGGCATATCTGTTGTTTCCAAGGCACAATCAGCAGTGTCAAATTTTTCTAAAAATTTAAGTAGATTACCCTCTTCTTTTTGCTGTTTATGCAGTCCCCACCCATAGGTGACAAGGGCAATGATAAGAGAAATGACAACAATAAGCATAATGCTGAAAAGTGGGTCATTATACGCAGGTAATATGTGTTCCAAAATAATCCTTAAGAGATGCAAAAGCTATGAGTAAAAGGTTAAAGTAACTAGTCATGTGAGCTTTACTCTGTTTACGTCCTTAAATTATATCTAATTAGATATAATTTTATTATGATAGATAATGCCTCGATAGAATCCTTAAAAAACAGTATTGATATTGTAGATGTGATTGGTAGCTTTATAGAGTTACGTAAAGCAGGAGCAAACTACAAAGCAAACTGTCCTTTTCATGGAGAAAAAACCCCTTCTTTTGTCGTAAGCCCAAGTAAACAGATATACCACTGTTTTGGTTGTGGTGTAGGGGGAGACAGTATCAAATTTGTAATGGAGTTGGAAAAGCTCTCTTACCCTGAAGCCATAGAGAAGCTTGCCTCTATGAATAACTTTTCGTTGAATTACACTAAAGGAAGCTCTGACTATTCTGATGCAAAACGTGTACTCGAAGCTGTAGGACAGTGGTATGTTAAAAATCTCAACCACAATGAAACAGCTATGAAGTATCTGCTTGACAGGGGGATCTCTCAAAACTCTATTGAAACGTTTGAGATAGGCTATGTGCCAAGCGGACAGGAAGTGATGCAGTTTTTGCAAAGTGCTTTACTCCCTTTGCCTAAAGCAGCAGAAGCAGGGATCATTGCACAAAGTGAAAATGGCAGTGGGTATTATGCACGTTTGGTAGAGCGGATCACTTTTCCTATATACTCTACCAGTGCATCTTTGGTTGGGTTTGGTGGTCGTACTATTACGAACCACCCGGCAAAGTACATCAACTCTCCTCAGACAAAACTTTTTAATAAATCACGACTTCTTTATGGCTATCACTTAGCCAAAGAGAGCATTTATAAAAACAAAAAGATTATTATATGTGAAGGGTATTTGGATGTAGTGATGTTCCATCAGGCAGGCTTTAAAGAAGCGGTTGCGGGGATGGGAACAGCACTGACCACAGAGCATTTGCCTCTGCTTCGCAAAGGTGATCCAAAAGTGATCTTGGCCTATGATGGGGATAAAGCAGGTGTAGGAGCAGCACTTAAAGCTGCACAGATGTTATCTGTGGCAGGTTTTGATGGCGGGGTTGTACTTTTTCCTGACGGACAAGATCCTGCAGACCTCATAGCCAAAGGACAGAGTGAAACCGTGGCAAAGTTACTTCGTGAAGCGAAACCGTTGATCCCTTTTGTGTTAGAGATGATTGTTTCTATGTATAATTTAAAGGATCCTCATTCCAAGGAAGCTGCATTTGGTGCTGTAAAACAGTATCTTGATACGCTTAGCCCTATCATCAAAGATTCGTACATTCCTACAGCTGCAACACTGCTTGGGCTCTCACCTAGTTTTTTTGGGAAAGAAACACGACCAGATAGAGCAAGAGATAGTTTTACACAAAAAAGAGGTGATGTGGCACAATTGAGCATTTTAAAAACACTTATCGAAAATCCAAATCTTATAGATAATGTTTTAAGTGTGATGGATATCAATATGTTGGGTGGCTATGCAGAGCTTTTTACTGCACTGATCAACGGAGAGACAGAACACCCCGGTTTGGTAGGACTCAGTGTAGATGACAGTTTAGAAGTGATGAGCGAAGACGAACTCAATAATGTACTACGTAATTTTCTCATCAAACATTATGATCTAAAACTAAAGAGTATCGCATCTTCTCAACAGATACCATTTGAAAAAAAGAGCTTTCTCATACGTAAGATAAGAACAGATATCATACCGAGATTGAAAAAGGGTGAATTGGTTGCTTATGAAGCAGGCTTATAATGTTTTTTACTTGTTAGCAAGGAAAAATAGTATATAAAAAGATGTTTAAACATACTTTGTGAATATGAAAAAATAAAATTGAAGGAATTAACAATGGCAACAGCATCAGCAAGACACATATTAGTAAACGATGAAGCACTCTGTAATGAATTAAAAGAGAAGATAAATTCAGGTGAAATTAGCTTTGAAGAAGCAGCAAAGCAGAACTCTACTTGTCCATCAGGTGCAAGAGGTGGAGATTTAGGAAGATTTGGTCAAGGTCAAATGGTACCGGAGTTCGATAAAGTTGTTTTCAACGATGAGGTAGGTGTCGTTCATGGTCCAGTGCAAACACAGTTTGGTTACCACTTA
This sequence comes from uncultured Sulfurovum sp., assembly GCA_937921845.1. Taxonomy (GTDB): domain Bacteria; phylum Campylobacterota; class Campylobacteria; order Campylobacterales; family Sulfurovaceae; genus Sulfurovum. Next base: position 30 of record CAKZWP010000044.1, on the reverse strand, counting down.
CTTGAAATAACAGAACGTTCATAACTTATA
>CAKZWP010000043.1:0-3858 GCA_937921845.1 uncultured Sulfurovum sp. | reverse complement strand
CCTATGGCAGCTGCTATTGGTGCAGGTATCCCTGTAAAAGATCCTAATGGTAACCTGGTTGTAGATATCGGTGGTGGTACAACTGAAATCGGTGTAACATCACTTGGCGGGCTTGTGATCTCTAAATCCATTCGTGTGGCAGGCGACAATCTTGATCAGGCTATTATCGACTATATTAAAAAGAACTTTAACCTTCTCATTGGTGAGCGTGTGGCTGAAGAACTTAAGATCAAGATCGGAACGGCTATCCCGTTGAAAGAAGAAATGACTACTACCGTACGTGGTAGAGATCAAGTTGAAGGAAGCCTTGCTTCTATAGAGATCACTTCTGAACATATCAGATCAGCGATGAAAGACTCTCTAGAAGAGATAGCAGATGCACTGAAAGATGTTCTAGAACAAACACCACCTGAACTTGCCGGAGATATCGTAGAAAATGGTATCGTACTGACTGGTGGTGGTGCACTTATCAGGGGCTTAGACAAGTATCTTTCAGATATCGTAAAACTTCCTGTTTATGTCGCTGAAGACCCACTTCTTGCTGTTGCAAAAGGTACAGGTATCGCACTGGATGAAATAGATCTCCTCCAACAAATGGCATATGAAGACTAGACTTGTCATCATAGCCATACTGTTACTCATACTAACAGTACTACTATCACGAAATGATGAGCGTATCTCAGATACGTTTCTCAATATCATTAACCCCATCAAACAAAAATATAAAAATTTCACACAGAATTTAGAAGATAAAAGCCAAAGCTATATTTTTCAAAAAGAGTCTATCGAAAAACTGAGTAAAGAAAACCGTATTTTACTTAAACGCCTTCTTGAGCAGATCCACTACATAGAACAAGTAAAAGATATTTATGAAGTGCTGCCAACATTAAGTCATGTACCTGTAAATAACATCTCTATCACCGATACTATCTCCTATGTAAAACTTAACAGTTTTTCTCAAATCATGCTTACTAAACCTAAAGGACTGGTAGAAGATAAACTCTATGGACTCATACAAGGCAGTGTGGTTGCAGGTACTGCAAGAGTTCACAACAATCAACTCTATGGTTACCTGACATCAGATAAAAAATGCCGTTTCTCTGTTTTCATAGGGAAAACAAAAGCACCTGGTATTGCTTTGGGTCTAAAAGAAAATGAAATGATCGTAAAGTTCATACCAAAATGGCATAAAATTAAAGAGGGTGACACAGTCCTTACCTCAGGTTTAGATGGTATCTTTTTTGCAGATATACCTGTAGGTCTTGTGACAAAAGTAGAAGTACAGAGTTCTTATACTGTAGCGCATATCAAAACCTACAGTGATATTTTCCATCCAAAAACATTTTTTCTGATCAATGATGCAAAAGCCACACTTGCAGAAAATTATGACTCTAACAGTACCAACTTAGCTACAAGATACAGTATCCCCGATACAAATATTGAACAGAACCGTTCGATTGAAGCGGCTAAAGATAGCAATATTAGTATTCCTGTTGTATCAAGTATCCCAAGTCGTATCGATCAGACACAAGAAGATATTATTGAGCCAGAAGTACCTACTGAAATACCAGAGCCTCCTAAAAAAGTCTATAAGAGAAAGCCTAAAATTGACTCAAGTAGTTTAGACCTCTTTTAAAAGCTTATTTTCGCCCTTTTTTAAGGGCTTTTTCTATCTAAATCATGTATAATATCAAACTAAAAACTAAGGGTATTTCTTCATGCCAAAACGCAATGACATCAAAACTATTTTACTTATCGGTTCTGGACCTATCGTTATCGGTCAAGCTTGTGAATTTGACTATTCTGGAACCCAGGCAGCTAAAACACTTAAAGAGTTAGGGTATAGAGTTGTTCTTATTAACTCTAATCCTGCTACGATCATGACAGACCCTGAGTTTGCAGACCGTACATACATCGAACCTATTACCCCTGAAGTAATTGATAGAATTATCAAAAAAGAAAATGTTGATGCTATCTTACCTACAATGGGTGGACAAACTGCACTCAACGTTGCTATGGATATGTACGAAGCTGGCATGCTAGAAGGTGTTAAATTCCTTGGAGCTCATCCTGATGCAATTAAAAAAGGTGAGGATAGACATCTTTTTAATGAAGCTATGATAAAAATTGGTATGGATTTACCTAAAAGTGCCAATGCCTATACTGTTGACGAAGCAATAAAAGTTGCAAAAGAAATTGGTTTTCCTGTAATTAGTAGAGCTTCATTTACTCTTGCAGGTGGTGGTTCAGGTGTAGCATACAATATGGAAGAGTTTAAAAAACTAGCTGAAGAAGGTATTGATGCAAGTCCAATTAATGAGATTGAGATTATGGAATCTATGCTTGGATGGAAAGAATATGAAATGGAAGTTATCAGAGACAATAAAGATAACTGTATTATCGTATGTTCTATTGAAAACTTTGACCCTATGGGTGTGCATACGGGAGACTCTGTCACCATCGCCCCTGCGTTGACACTTACAGATAAAGAATTCCAAAACATGAGAGATGCCTCTTTCAAGATCTTACGTGAAGTAGGAGTAGATACCGGTGGATCAAATGTACAGTTCTCTATCGATCCAGATACAGGACGTATGATCGTTATTGAAATGAACCCAAGAGTAAGTCGTTCTTCTGCACTTGCATCAAAAGCGACTGGTTACCCTATTGCTAAGGTAGCTACACTCCTTGCAGTTGGTTTTACGCTTGACGAGATCACTAACGACATTACAGGAACACCTGCAAGTTTTGAACCGGTCATTGATTATGTCGTAACAAAACTTCCAAGATTTACCTTTGAAAAATTCCCTCTTGCCGACTCTACACTCACAACTGCAATGAAGTCTGTAGGTGAAGTCATGAGTATGGGTCGTACATTTAAAGAGTCTTTCCAAAAAGCACTCTGTTCACTTGAAACTGGACTTATCGGTTTTAATCCTATCAAATGTGATGGTGAAGAGCTTGTCAGAGAGATCAGACGTCCAAATGAGAACCGTATGCTTTATGTATTTGAAGGACTTAGACGCGGTATGACAGTAGATGCCATCTTTGACCTTTCTAAAATTGACAGATGGTACCTTTACCAGCTTGAAGAACTTGCACTTCGTGAAAAAGAGATGGACATTGCCCTGCTCTCTGATGCTACACGTCTTAGGGAAGTGAAAAGTGAAGGTTTCTCTGACGCTATGATCGCTGAAGTCATTAACAAGAAAGAAGGTCTAAACCTTACAGAAAATGATATTTATAATGCCAGAGAAAAAACCGGTGTAACACTTGAGTATAATGAAGTAGACACTTGTGCTGCAGAATTTAAAGCACTTACACCTTACCTCTATTCTACAACGAACATTACAAAGCTTCCACAAACAGAAGTAGCTGATTCACAAGAGAAGAAAGTACTGGTTATTGGTGGTGGGCCTAACCGTATCGGTCAAGGTATAGAATTTGACTATTGCTGTGTCCACGCCTCCATGGCATTGCGAGCGGACGGGTTTGAGACGATCATGGTTAACTGCAACCCGGAAACCGTGTCTACAGATTATGATACTTCGGACCGTTTGTATTTTGAATCGCTTACGCTGGAAGACGTGCTGGAAATCGTTCGCATTGAAAAACCGTCAGGTGTGATCGTGCAGTTTGGCGGCCAGACGCCGTTGAAATTGGCGAGGGCGCTGGAGCAGGCGGGGACGCCAATAATTGGTACCACCCCGACTTCCATTCACCAGGCGGAAGACAGGGAATTTTTCCAGAAGCTTTTGTCCGACCTGGGATTATTACAGCCGCCAAATCGAATCGCTAATAATTCCGAAGAAGCACTTACCCTGGCCCAGGAAATTGGTTATCCCCTGGTGGTAAGAC
>CAKZWP010000042.1:0-3989 GCA_937921845.1 uncultured Sulfurovum sp. | reverse complement strand
ATATGTGACTGGATGAGTGTACGATATTCAGGCGTTTGTAAAAGGTTAATGGTCATTATGCACCCTTAATGATATTTTGTATGGTATCTATATTTAGAATTTTAAATCCTATCATAGCATTCATTAAAGCTACTTGTGAGTAGTTTTGGATGTCTTCTTTTTTGATCTCTTTTGGTTGCAGAAATCCCTCATCGATCAGTTTAGCTCTCATGGTACCTTCAAGTAGTGGTTTTATAGGAGTCAGCCACTGTTTTCCATCAAAAAAAGCAATATTTGATATGGTAGTATCGGTCAGATAACCATTTTTTTCTATGATCACTTCATCCACATCTTTGTTGGATTCAAGCAAGGCATTTAAAGCATCTCTATCGGCATATTTTAAACTGTATTCAATGTCCGAGGAGACGATTTTCAATCTCTGTATCTCTTTTGGAGTGTAGGGTATATACTCTATAGAGTGTAAGACTTCTCCGTAGAGGATACGACAACGGTATAATCCTGTTTTAGGTGCATCTATAAGGGAGGATAGATCCAGTATATTGCTACTTTGAAAAAGTGCCTGACGGCTTTTGGTACATCGATGCTGATGGTAGCTGAGGTTATGTATTTCTCCATCTTCTATCTTGATCGTTTCAAGTAGAAGAGGTGCCGATGACTGTTCCTGTGACATTAACTGTCAAAGAGTTCCGTAGAGAGATAACGTTCGGCAGTATCGCAGAGTATCGTGACGATGGTTTTACCTTTGTTTTCCGGTCTGCTTGCTATGGTATAAGCAGCATGCAGGTTTGCCCCTGCCGAAATACCAATGAGTAAGCCTTCTTCTCTGGCAATTTTTTGTGCCATGGCAAAAGAGGCCTCATTGCTCACTGCAAGGACTTCATCGTAAATCTCTGTGTTGAGTATCTCAGGTATAAAGCCTGCACCAATCCCCTGGATCTTATGAGGTCCTGCTTTTCCGCCTTCCAGGACAGGAGAATCAGAAGGTTCAACTGCGATGATCTGAAGTGAAGGTATATTTTCTTTCAGTACTTCTCCTGTGCCGGTCAGCGTCCCACCTGTACCTACTGCAGCGACAAAGATATCGACATTACCTTCTGTGTCTTTCAGTATCTCAGGGGCTGTTGTTTTACGGTGAATGTCTGGGTTGTTTAGATTGTTAAATTGTTGGAGTACTTTTGCATTGTCCAGTTCTTTTTCTAATGCAGATGCTTTCGTGATAGCACCACCCATACCTTCCGATGCAGGAGTAAGAACGAGCTCTGCACCTAAGTGCATAAGAATTTTACGACGTTCTATACTCATGGATTCAGGCATCGTCAAAATAAGTTTAAGATCCTTTGCTGCACAAATAGCCGCAAGTCCTATACCTGTATTCCCACTTGTCGGTTCAATGATAGTAGTGTTTTGGTCAATGTCTCCTGACTTTAGCGCTTCATTGATCATGTTAAAAGCGATTCTGTCTTTCACCGAAGAGGTAGGATTCATAAACTCACATTTACCTAAGATAGTTGTGCCTGTCTCATCTGAAAGTGTATTGATTTTAACTAAAGGGGTATTGCCTATTAGTGCTTCAACATTATTTGCGATCATTTACTATCCTTATTAATTTGTCTTATGTTAGCAAGTTATTTTTGAGTAAGTGCTTTAAACACATGATTTTCATCATCATCGTATTGAATGTTACCATTTTCAAACTTTTTTAATCGGTTATCCATTTCTGACTTCTCTAATACTGTAGGCTAACGTTTCATCTGCATACATAGGGACTACACCATTGTAATCTGAAGGTACGGTAAACTCTTTTTTCTCAAGTGTGACCGTTTTAGCTAAAGGAGTGACACCGTAGATAGTTTGTGCATTACCTGAAATAAAGGCTTGAAGATTTTCAAGTGGGGCATTTTCATTTTCAAAAAGTTCAGCCAAGACCTGTAAGGCGATAGGTGCAGTAAAGACTCCTGCTGCACAGCCACACGACTCTTTTGCATGTTTTGGATGTGGAGCGGAGTCTGAACCAAACATCACTTTAGGGTGTGCTTCCAAGGCTACTTTAAGCAGGGCAGTTCTGTCTTCTGGACGTTTGGCTATAGGTTTACAGAAGAGATGCGGTTTGAGCATACCTCCAGCTACATCATCAAGGGTGATGATAAGGTGATGCAGGGTAATGGTCGCATGAAGATTTTCAAATTTATCTAATGCTTCGACACTTTCTTTGGTTGTAATATGCTCCATAATGATCTTGAGTTTAGGAAAGGCAGTGGCCAACCTTTCATAAATACTGACAAATTCTGCTTCTCTGTCCATGACGAACCCATTTGTCTCTCCATGTACACATAGCGGAATATTCAGCTCACTCATCGCTTCAAGTGCAGGACGCAACTCTTCCACATCAAAACCGCTTACTCCACCTTCAGAGTTCGTGGTGATACCCGCAGGGTAGAGTTTGATCGCCGTGATCTCATCTTTGACTGATTCTAAAAATGCCTTGTCATAAGAAGGTTTGAAAAAGAGTGTCATATAAGGTGTAAATTTTTCATCACCTATGGCAGCCATGATACGCTGTTTGTAGGCAACAACCTCTTCTTTAGAGCTCACCGGAGGCACAAGGTTAGGCATAATAATAGCACCTGAAAAAGTATGGGCACTTGTTTGAGCGATATTTTCTAACATCTCTCCATCTCTGAGGTGTAAGTGCATGTCAAGTGGTGCGGTTAATTGCATCAAAGTCCTTTAAAACATAATAGTTGGTATTGGTTGGATCAGTACTTTTGGGTACCAGCCAATAGGTTATATCTATTTTGCCACAAAATGCATTAAATTTGAGTATAGAGAGGTGCTTTGGAGGTCTGAAATCCACCAAAGGATAGTCAATACCGCCTTTAAAAAACTGATTACATCGTAATATACGTAAAGAAGTTGCTGCAAAAGCTTTATGCGGTGCGTTAAATTCAAATTCCCATTTGGCATACTCTGAACAGGTAGGATAATAGCGACAGGAAGCAGGCAGCATTTTTGAGATATATTGATAGCCTTTAATAGGGGCCAAAAAGAAGTTTTTCATGGCTTATTATAGTTAAAAAGGAGCATAGAGTCAATTTTTTATTTTGTGATATAATCCCTGTTATGAATAACATACAACGCAAATTCTTAGTATCTGCAGATATTCAGCGTTGGCTTAAAAAACATAGGCCAAAAGTTCAGAAAACAGAACAATTCTATGCTGTTTCAAATACTGATGAGGTCTGTTACTACCACAAAAATTTTCCAGATACCTATACAAAAGTAACAGTAGATAAGCATGGGAATGAAAAAGTCACATCTGTCACTGAAGAGGTGTATGTTTTTCATCGTAAAAACCACTTGGGAAGAATAATTACAAGAACATCCTATTCGGTCATGATAGATGAGAGTACTTTTGTTGTTGAAAAGTACTTAAAAAAGCTTGAAGGTATCTATATGCTCATCGGACATTTTCAAGATGAAAAAGCAATTAGAGACTCCAAAACCATTCAAGAACTGCAACCTTTTGTGCTTAAAGAGATCGATCAGGATGACAAATATAATGATCATGCCCTTGCACTGTATGTAAAGCCTATGGAGTACAATCTACAAAAGTTTTTTGGAAAAATAGATGCTTTTGAATCACCCAATCTTTTTTTCTGGCAAGTACCACAACGTGTTTATGTACGCGATGGTGTCTCCCTGGTACTTTACCGAAACATTCGTCTGTTAAACTACTATAAGATGAATTTTCAGAAGAAACATTTCAGTGCTACACTGCATCGTTTACGTATTCTTTTGCGACGTACAGCTACTTTACTTGAGACTTTTTCAGTTCTGTTCAATCCAAAGGTACAGCGTTTTTGTACCGAGATGCTGCAACGTTACTATGAAGAGACGAAGGTATTGCGCTATCTTTATTTTTTAAATGAACTATGTGCCACACGTGAAGATGCCAAGTTAACACTCTATAGTGAGTTAAAAAGTCTTAT
>CAKZWP010000041.1:0-3016 GCA_937921845.1 uncultured Sulfurovum sp. | reverse complement strand
TATAAGCCGTGCACGTAAAAATGGCTACGATGAGGGCAAACTGGTGTGGGGTAAAGATTTGGGGGAACGTCTTGTCTCTCGTTTTACTGAGCAGAAAAGTATACGCTTTGAAGTCTTTAATGACTGGCTTCCTAATGATGATTGCTTTGTCTCATTGGACCCTACACATAAAGACAAGTTTGGGATGCCCGTAGGGAAATTACGTCTGGAAGGACACCCTCAAGATGTGAAAGTTGGCAACTATATCGCTAAGAAGTGTGAGAAAGTTCTCGAAGAGATGGGCGCAAAAAACATTTACTCTTCTATCTCTTCTTCTCCTCCGCAAAACCTGGTTGCAGGTGGATGTCGTTTTGGAAATGATCCTCAAACATCTGTACTTAACAAGTATTGTAGATCTCACGATGTGAAAAACCTATATGTCGCTGATGCCAGTTTTATGCCTACAGGGGGTTCTGTAGCCTATACCTGGACCATTTATGCGAATGCCTTTAGAGTGGCTGATCATATCGTAAAACAGTTAAACTTGCGTTAGAATTTATATTCTTCTATAACCTAATTTTATTTTTTTTTAAAGTGGATTCTGATATTATGTATATAAAGATGTTGAAAAAGCTAAACCTATTGTAAAATGGGGACAGAAAACTATGGGTCTTCGAAAGATCGCCAGGTTGCCAATATTTATATGTAGGTTACTGCGTTTAAAATTACTTTCTTCTCTTTTAACAGGACATTATGGGTTAAGACAAATTTAAAATTTTGTTTATTTTTGATTAATCATTAAGCGTTACAATTACAAATATTTTTTAGTATGGATTATAATCTATACTATTCTAATGTATTACTTTAAACAGGAGCAGTTATTGAAGAAACTTTATAAACTATTACTTACGTTATCCCTTGCTACAGGTGCAACACATGCCGCCACACAAACCGTTAAATATAAAGTTAAGAGTGGAGACTCTCTCTATAAGATAGCACATAAAAATAATACAACAATAACAAAAATACGAAAAGCCAATGGGATAAAAAAAGGTGAAGTTCTCAAGTTGGGAAAAGTGATAAAAGTACCAAAATCTGTATCTCATTCAACGAAAAAGAAGAAAGTAGTCAAAAACAGTAGTAAGAAAAAATCTACAACGTTGACAAAATACCGTATTAAAAAAGGAGATACGCTTTCAGGTATTGCAAGAAAACATCATACGACAGTTGCAAAGCTAAGAAAAGCAAATGGTCTTAAGAAGAGTTCAACGATCAAAATAGGAAAAACACTAAAAGTTCCTCAAAACAAGAAAACAATTAAATTTGCAAAAGTGAAGAAAAACATATCAAATAAAAAGTTAGCTGCATCGCTTTCTCGCTTGGATACGATTAGTTTAGAGAAAAGTGAAGCAAAAAAACGTAAAACGTTTGCCTTCAGTGATATTTTCGTGAACAAGAATGATAAGAATGCAGACAAGTGTCAGCGTATTACCTCTTTGGCAAAAACGAAATTAGGTAAAAAATATGTATGGGGAGCAAGCGGAAATAAAAATACATATGATTGCTCAAGTTTTGTGAAGTATGTTTATAAAAAGCAGGGCATAGAACTTCCACGTACCTCTATTATGCAGTCTAAAGTTGGGAAATATGTAAAAAGAGATGAATTACAAAAGGGAGACCTTATTTTCTTTGATACGTCTAAAAGACGTAAGGGGTATGTGAATCATGTAGGTATTTATCTAGGTGATAATAAGTTTATCCATGCTTATTCAGCGAAGAAGAAAGTTGTTGTATCAAATTTAAGTAAGTTCTATGGACAGCGTTATAAAGGTGCAAGACGTCCTTCTTAATAGTAAATCGTCTTCTTGAGGAGTATGGACTACTCACAACACCTCTTCTATTCAATTAAACCTAATATTGGAATCAGAAACTTAGTAGATCAGTATGAGATATATCATCTAGGTCATTTTGTCTTAAAAAAATGTAAAGGAAGTATCATGAGTGTCTGTAGAAAATGTAACAACACAAATGTTACTTGGGATGGCGTATGGAAACAGTGTGCAAGCTGTGGTGAAGTCCATGAAAGACAAAGTGTTATGGAGAGCAATAAAATTTCTTGCAGGCTCTTGTCTAATGAAAATAAAAGTGTGAAGGATATTGTTTCCTTGCCTTTAAAGTCGACACTGATGGGAAAACTCATATCAAGACTTCACTTGATTCACTAAAAATTTTTAGTTAAATCCAACTTTTTTACTGCTTTTATGAATGCAGGAGGGGATATGTCAAGGCAAAGCCCTGACAGGAGATAGAAACGTCTATATAAAATTATTATTCTGCTTCTAGCACAGCTCCAGAACTCGCATTTGTTACCAATGCTCTATACTGTCTTAACCATTTACTTTTCAATGGTTTGATAAGAGGTTTAAAATTTGCTCTTCTCTCTGCAATCACTTCATCGCTGAGGTTCGCACGCAAGATATACTCATCCACATCAATGTGTATCTCATCACCGTCTTCAAGCAGACCTATGAGACCACCTTCCGCAGCTTCAGGACTTACATGCCCGATGCTTGCGCCTCTGGTCGCTCCAGAGAATCTACCATCCGTTATCAAGGCTACCTTGTCTCCAAGTCCCATACCCATGATAAGACTTGTAGGACTAAGCATCTCTTGCATACCAGGACCACCACGAGGACCTTCATATCTAATAACCACAACATTACCAGCTTCTACTTTACCTTTGAGGATACCTTCAATGGCTTCATCCTGCGAGTTAAAACATACTGCAGTACCAGTAAAGACTCTGTCTCCTGTGATACCAGCTGTTTTAATTACAGCACCTTGTTCTGCAAGGTTACCATAAAGGATTGCAAGTCCACCCACTTCAGAATAAGGATTGTCAATGGTGTGGATAATACTTGTATCCAATATCTCTGCATCTTTTACTTTTTCATAAAGTGTTTCACCTGTTACTCCTAAGTTATCAAGTAAAATGTTATCACCACGTTTCATCATTTCGTGCATTACCGCATTGACA
>CAKZWP010000040.1:0-9198 GCA_937921845.1 uncultured Sulfurovum sp. | reverse complement strand
CTCTTTATGTATAACTATTGGCTGAGGGTATTCCTTGATCTTTTCGCTCAATAAATAGTCCTCACTATGCAAGTGCTTTGCTTCTATTGCATCTAACTGAGTGAGCCACTTTTTGATGTACTTCGCTTCTTTATCAAACTTCTTACTTTGCAAGTAGGGATTGAAGATACGGAAATAAGGTTGAGGATCTATGCCCGTCCCTGCACTCCACTGCCATGAGAGGATGTTTGATGCAGCATCATAGTCAAGTAAATGTTTTGCGAAGAATGCTTCTCCCCACTGCCATGGAAGCAGTAGATCTTTAGTAAAGAATGAGGCACATATCATACGTACACGGTTATGCATATCACCTGTTTGTAGAAGTTCTCTCACCCCTGCATCGATAATGGGTACACCTGTCCTTGCTTCACAAAATGCAGTGAACTTCTCTTTGTCTTCTATACCGTTAAATCGGTATTTATGGTTTTCCCATGCGAGATTTGGAAAATGAAAGAGCAAATAAGCATAATAATCACGGAAGATCAGCTGTCTGAAAAACGGTTCTGTATCAACTCCCTTTTTTTTCTGTTCAACTAAAAATCGTAATAGTGATCGAATGGACAGTGTGCCAAAACGAAGTTCTATACTGAGATGAGACGTTGCATCTTTTTCAAGGTAATCTCTCTCTTTTACATAGTTAGGGAGTTTCCTTTTAAGCTGTTTGAGTTTACTGTCTACATCATCCATTTTGGTAAGATTTTTCGTAAAGCCTATGGCCTCTATGGCTAAAGGTAGTATCTCTTCTTTAGAAGCATTAATTTTTGTGATACCCTCATAGGAGGTATCATAACATGCCTGTTCGGCAAAGTAACACTCTTCCAAGTGTACTTTATTAAAGAGTGTTTTAGCTTTGTTATAAAAAGGAGTAAATACCAGATAAGGTGTACCGTCATCTTTGAGTACTTCTTCAGGTTTAAAGATATAGGTATCATGCAGATAACGAAAGTGAAGTATGTGTGATACCCGAATATCCCTTTCTCTGGCATATGCATCATAATCACCGCTTGCAGCTACTTCATCAAATCCCTTGGCTTCCAAGATCGTAAATATCTCTACAGGGTCGCCCCAAAATATTTTAAGGTTCAATCCTTTGGCCTGTAGTGCACTTTTAAGTTGAATGACCCTATCAAAAATAAAACTGACCCTTTTGTCGTCATCATCAAGTGCATTAAGTATATGCGTATCAAAAATGAAAACAGGCAGTACTTCCCCGCCTAATGAGAGTAAAGGATTATCCTCCACCCGCAGATCACGACGAAACCAAAGCACCCTTTTCATCTATTACCTGCTCCTATCTTGTAGTTTAAAAACGATATTTCAGTTTGATGATCCCACCAAGAGAGGATTCTATACTGTAATCATCAACTTCATCTGAATTGTGGTCGTAAATCGTAAAATCACGCTTGAATGCGTAAAGAAGATCTGCACTTATTTCAAAGTGTTTATTGATCTCATAGCGTAATCCAAAGTTTGCCTGAAAATCTTTCGCTTCACTATAGCCTCCCGGCTCAATGCCGCTATCATTGGCAAGACGTATCACCGCTTGAGAATAGATCATACCTGCATTCAGTAATACATTGGGGTTTAGATGATAACCAATGTAAGCCCTTGGAAATCCGATCACCATTTTTAACCCATCTGTTGCCCTGGCACGATAAGAATATCCCAGTACGGGCAGGACCAATGTTTTTACGGAATGATAATTCGCAAAAGCACCCAGTTGAATGGTATGTGCATCATCCATTTTATAGGAGAAAAAACTTGTGATACCAGCACCATAAGAATCACTCATCTCTTTTTCATAGGTTGAATTGACATTGAGAGAGCTAAGCATGAACCATTCATCATTGATACGCAAAGGCCAATTTGCATAGAGCTTGATCCTGTTCATAGAGTCTATAGGTGTTTTACCTTGGTAAAAAGGGAGATCATTCTCATTCTTCCAGTCAAAATCCCAACGGCTGTAGCTCAAACCTACCATCTCATTGTTGATCTGGATCCTCTGTTTATAGGTTTTCACACTTCCTTCATAACCTTCAAATTTAGCATCTGAGAGAAAATCACTTTGAAAGGTCACTTTGGGTTGTGCGATCTGCTCAAGAAGCGACAGTCTTTCTTCTTGGGCCATGAGCCATAGACTGCAACCGGCCATGAATAGGACAATACGTTTCATTTTCCGCTCTTTATATCTGAACGTAAAGCCAATTCCTTAGGGTAAGGGTGCAAAAATTTTTGATTCAAAAGATACTCTACATTATACGCTTTAGCAAACATATGAAGTCTACTTAGCGGTGCGATAAGCGGTACAATTTTGTTGGCATAATCTTGTATCTGTTCGTGAAGCATCTCTTTCTCTACTTCGTTTACTTTATCTTTGACAAAGCCTGCCATATGTTCGAGAACATTTCTATTCTTACCTATAGAACTCTTTTGTGCAATTGCTGTTTTGAAGAGAATTTCATACTGTCTAAGTATTTCACTAAACTCCAATCCTTCATGGTTACCTACGATTTGTCCTAACTCTCTGTACATCATGTCATGTTTTGCCTGGAGCATAAACTTATAACTTTGATGAAACTCTACTAAGTCTTTAAGCCCTGAATGACTTGCTTTAAAGTTTTCAAAATCATCGTAGGCAAAAAGTTGCATGATGAAGTTCTCACGCAACCATGGGTCATTCAGTCTTCCTTCCTCTTCCATGGGCAATAAAGGAAAACGCTCTTTGCACATCTTTACAAAAAGGCCATCGCCTTTCTCTTTGGAGTAACCGTTCGACCTATAGACCATGGCACTTCCGAGTCCGCAAGAAGGGGATTTTGACTTGAATATGATCCCCCGTATAGGTTCATTTTGAATTTTTTGGAGTTCAATGTTATTTGTGTGTAAAAGTTTCTCAGTAACATCTACCTCTCCATCACTGCTTTGCACATAATAGCCCTCATGATCGTCTTCTACCAGTCTGATGGTTGACCTGGGTGTACCAAATGCCAAATGCTCCGGACAGAATGAGACAAACTCCATAAATTTACCTAAATTTTGGGTAACAAAGCGGTCATGGCTGTGTCCGCCGCTATAACGTATTTCTTCCCCTAGCAAACATCCTGAAACGGCTATTTTCATCATTGATCCTTTACTGTAAAAATGCTGTTTTAAATCTCTCATCATCTAATGATGTGATGCCTATCTCTCTAAAAAATTCTAAAATAGGCAAAGACTGTGCATAGTTTGAACTATAATTTTCATCAAAACATTCTAGCGTTGCTCTTAGTATATCATCCATGAGTGCAGATTTAGCTTCTTTGCTGTGATCATAGTAAATATCCATCGTCTCTTTCGGATTTTGATTCATGAATCTGATGGATTCATGAACGGCTGTATCAAAATCTTTACACACTTCCTCATTATCATGATAAAAATCTTTATTGACAAACAAATCAAGAGCACTGAAGTTTGCAAAACCTGAAGTTTGTGCATCTAAGTAAAGTAAATCCATATTCTCATGTTGTGCCTCTATCCCTTCAAAGTTATAGAAGTAGAGCCATCCACCATCTGCACCCTCTTTCATATACTTAATATGCTCAAAACCATTAGGCTCAAAGTGTACCTGTCCTTTATTTACATCAATACCATCTTTTTCAAAGTAACGACGAATGATCTCATAACCTATCGTATTGGTCACATCATTAGATACAGGTGTGGTTATAATGATCACTTCACCATTAGCTACTTTATCATAGGTCTCTTTTTTCAACAGTACACCACCTTTTGTCTCGAAGTACGTACCTAGTGAGAGGAACTTCTCATTGAATTGCTCTATGAGGTGCAATGGTTCATTGGTCGCAAACTGTATATTCCCAGCGATAAGCTCATCCAATCCGTCATAATGTTCATCCGGTACAATCAATTCAAGTTCCAAGCCGTAGTTTTCAAAATACCCTTTGTGAATCCCTACCAAAAACGGTAAGTGATCAGGATTTAAGAACCATTCAAAAGCGAGTTTTAATTTCATATTTTCATTCCTTTTATTAAATTTAATACATTTTCTTGTGTATTCCCTTTAAACGCTGCACTTACGACTGAAATCATGTCTGTATGGGTTGCAGCAATCTTATTAATATTGGTTTGTGATATACCTCCTATCGCACATATAGGGATATCGACAGCCTCTTTAGCCTTATGAAGGACATTGATGGATATGACACCTGAGTGTGGTTTGGTCGGCGAAGAGAAGAAGGATCCAAATGCGACATAATCCGCCCCCTCGTCCTGGGCCTCTTTGGCTTTACGAATACTTCCATAGCATGACACGCCTATGATACCTTTTGGAAAGATCTTTCTGGCCTCCACAAGTGACATATCATTTTTTCCAATATGGATACCATCTGCTTGTATCTTGGTAGCCAAATGCGGTCTATCATCTATGATAAATGGCACATTATATTGTGAACAGAGTGCTTGTAATGCCCTGCAGACCTCTTCTACTTCATCATCACTTTTTGTTTTATTTCTATACTGCACGATACGTGCACCTGCTTTGAGTGCATCCTCAACATAACTATGCACTGACTCATCAGGTGTTAAAGCTTCATCTGTGATCACATACAAGCCTTTAAGCAACGACATATTCGCCTCCTTCTTTGTGATGTATGGGACCAGGACCATTGCCTATATCAGGTGCTTTTCTCAATGCATGCGTAATGAACTTTTTTGCGATAGAGATGGATTTTTCAAGAGAGTGTCCCAGTGCAAGGTTGGCTGCAATCGCACTTGAGTAAGAACACCCTGTACCATGCAGATTTGAACTCTCTATGAGTGGAGATTGAAAAACACGTTTGTAATGATCAAAATAGAGCTGGTCAGCACTGAGTCTTCCATCATCAAGTTCAATCACATGATGCTTCACAAGTACTGGCGTATGCAGCTCCTGTATCACTTCAAGAGATCTTGTATCTCCATGTTTATACCCGAAGAAGGCATAGGCTTCGTATTGATTAGGCGTGATGAGTGACACATGAGCAAAAAGTGCATGCATGGCTTCAACTGCATCATCCTCAAGTAACGGCGACCCAGCTTTTGATATCGATACTGGATCAAGTACGATCGGAATATCCAGACCTTTGATCACTTCAGCGACCATATCGATGATCTCCTTGTTGAAAAGCATTCCGATCTTGATCGCGGCCACATCAAAATCTTCAAATACCATATCGATCTGTTTTTTTACAAAGGATGCATCCATGGGAACGATCTGTTCAACCCCTGTTGTATTTTGCGCTGTAAGTACTGTGATAGCTGTCGTACCGAAAACACCGAATGCTTCAAAAGTCTTCAAATCAGCCTGAATACCCGCACCGCCACTACTGTCTGAACCAGCAATACTCAAAACTACTTTCATGGTCACTCCTTAATTTATATATCAGGAGTATATAAAATGTGAGATGCTTTTAATAGTGTAAAAATGTCAGTTCAGTGAGATAGAGGAGTAAATCGTTTAGTAATATAGAAGTTAAAGTATATCTCTTAATACCATTGCATAGTGCAGTACAATAAGGTTCAAAAGAAAAATCCCCATAGATGAACCTTTTGAGAAAAGTCGCTGTAAAGGTGTTTTTAGTTTATGAAGGGTCATCATAGAAATAGTCATATGAATTACTGTAAGTACTACGATGACAGCAACTATGTAAAGTTTGATACGTAATGCATCTATCACTTCATTGGATAAGTTTGAAAATAGTATATCTAACAAACCGTTATTGGATATCATCGTGTACCCAGTAATAAGCAATATGATCAGTGCTGCTGTCTCAAAATAACCATAGATGGGTCCAATGCGCGGGTACACAGCATCCTGGTCTTCTTTTTTTCTAAGGCTCACACCTAGTAAAAACATAAAAAATGCCCCACCTATCCAGGCAATGGCGGCCACAAGGTGTAAGTGTATCGCCCAGCCCACTACTTTCCTTCTTCTTTGTTGTGGTGTCCTAAAGAACAGTGATCTTTTGCATTTTCAGCATCCAGTAAAAGCAGTTCATTTGGTTTGATGCGGTTCCATGTATCTGCCTCTTGCACAAGGTAGACTTCTACACCCATATCTAAAAGTGTTAAAAATGTTTTATAGCCCAACTCTTTCACATAGAGTGTATTGATATCTAACGTCTTGAAATACTCGAAAAATTCTGGTGATTTTGACGTTTTATGAGGGTTTTCCTGTACGATAATTTGCCCCTCATCAAGAAAAGCAAAAGAGTGTGCTTTTCTAAAACGACCGGAAATGGTTTTTTTATCTTCTTCTACAGGAATAAGTGTCATTAGCTGTCTAACTTCAATACAGCCATAAATGCTTCTTGAGGTACTTCAACAGAACCGATGGACTTCATACGTTTCTTACCAGCTTTCTGTTTCTCTAAAAGCTTTCTTTTACGTGTAATATCTCCACCGTAACATTTTGCCGTCACGTTTTTACCCATAGACTTCACGTTAGAACGTGCAATGACATTGTTACCAATACTCGCTTGAATCGCTACTTCGAAAAGTTGTCTTGGTATAAGTTCTTTCAGTTGCGCAACAAAAGCAAGTCCTCTTGTACGTGCTTTTTCTTCAGGAACAATAATAGATAAGGAATCTACTACTTCTCCAGCAACTTTAATATCAAGCTTCACAAGGTTCCCCTCTCTAAAGCCCACAGGTTCATAGTCGAAACTCGCATACCCTTTAGTCATAGACTTCAGTTTATCGTAAAAGTCCATCACGATCTCATTCATAGGAATGTCATACTCCAGAAGTACACGCGTTTCATTAAGGTAATCCATCTTTACCTGAATACCACGACGGTCATTAAGTAATTTAATAAGATTACCTACATACTCCTGTGGGGTCAATATAGTCGCTTTTACATAAGGTTCAAATATCTTGTCTGTCTTTTGCGGTTCAGGAAGTTCACTTGGATTTTGTATCTCTATCTCATCCCCGTTTGTCAATTTGACTTTATACACAACGGTAGGTGCAGTGGCGATAAGTTCCAGGTTAAATTCACGCTCCAAACGCTCTTTAACCACTTCCATATGAAGCATTCCTAAGAAACCTGTTCTGAATCCAGAACCCAATGCCATAGAACTCTCCGGTTCAAAACTCAAAGAAGAGTCATTGAGTTTAAGTTTGTTCAGTGCGTCACGTAGATCTTCGAACTTATCTGTCTCTATAGGGTAAATACCTGCAAATACAAAAGGTTTAGCAGGTTCAAAACCATGGATCATCTCTGCCGTAGGATTTTTAGCATCCGTAATAGTATCTCCCACTTGCAGGCCATCGACTGTTTTAAGTCCCATGACCACGATACCGATCTCACCTGTGCGTATCTCATCTGTTTGAATATTTGCTATGGGGTTTGGGTACATCATACTGAGAACCTGATGCTCATCTTTAGTTCCCATCACTTTAACTATCTGCCCTTTTTTGATACTTCCTTCAAAGACACGAACCAGTGCCAATGCTCCCATATAGTTGTCAAACCAAGAGTCATAGATGAGTGCTTTTGCTGGTGCGTTTTCGTCACCTGTAGGTGCAGGAACACGGTCTACGATAGAATCAATAAGGTCTTTAACCCCTACCCCTGTTTTAGCAGAAACAAGGTTATGCTCAGTCGCATCGATACCTATGGCTTCTTCAAGTTCAGTAAGTACTCTGTCCGGATCAGATGCCGGTAAGTCTATCTTGTTGACAACAGGCAAAAGTTCCAGGTTATTTTCGATAGCGATATAGACATTGGCTATGGTTTGAGCCTCTACTCCCTGTGCTGCATCTACTATCAGTAATGCACCCTCCGAAGAAGCCAAAGAACGGCTTACTTCATAAGAGAAATCCACGTGACCCGGAGTGTCTATGAGGTTAAGGATGTAGTGTTCCCCATCTTTCACATAGTCAAGACGCACAGATTGTGCCTTAATTGTAATACCACGCTCTTTTTCGATGTCCATAGTGTCCATAACCTGTGCAGACATTTGTCTGTCTGTTACAGCACCACACTCTTGTATGATACGGTCAGCCAATGTTGACTTCCCATGATCGATATGTGCAATGATCGAAAAATTACGTATGCGTGATTGAGGTATTGGCTTAGCCATTGAATTCCTTGTTTTCTTACTTACTAGTTTGTTTCAAATAAAGAGTTTACACTCTCGTTGTTATGTACTCTGCGGATGACTTCACCCAGCATAGATGCTGTTGAAAGCATTTTGATCTTCTTAGACGGTTTTGTCATAGGAATCGTGTTAGCAACCACAAGTTCATCAAGATCACCCTCTTCGATACGTTCATATGCAGGTCCAGAAAGTACCGGGTGAGTACAACATGCCATTACTGAGGTAGCACCAAGGTTTTTAAGTGCAGATGCCGCTTTAACCATCGTTCCTGCAGTATCGACCATGTCATCGATGAGGATAATATCTTTACCTTTTACATCACCAATGATATTCATTACTTCACTCTCGTTAGCTTTTTCACGTCTCTTATCAACGATAACCATGTCTAGACCCAGTTTATTGGCAAAGTATCTTGCTCTTGCCACACCACCTATATCTGGAGAAGCGATAACAGGGTTTTTAAAGTTTTTTGCTTTTATGTAATCCATAAATAAAATAGCACCGTAGAGGTTATCTACAGGGATATCAAAAAATCCTTGTATCTGAGAAGCATGAAGATCTACAGTAACCATACGAGTGATACCGGCTGTTTCCATCAGGTTTGCGACAAGCTTCGCCGTAATAGGTACTCTTGGTGCAGCTTTTCTGTCTTGTCTTGCATAACCATAGTAAGGTACAACAGCCGTAATAGACTTTGCCGAAGAACGTTTCAATGCATCTGTCATAATGAGAAGTTCCATAAGGTTACCGTTGGCTGGTGCAGAGGTAGGCTGGATGATAAATACATCTTTACCGCGTACAGACTCTGCAATTTTCACATTAATTTCACCATCGGAAAAACGGTTAATATTAGCCTTGGAAAGAGGCATTTCCAAGTAATTTGCTATCTCTTCAGCGAGCTCAGGGTTTGATGTTCCCGAAAAAATCATATATCCACTCATAATTGTACCTTTGTGTCTATTTTGTTACGCGTATTCTACACAAAAGTTGATAAAAAGGTGATTTAAAGCTCCTCGGTATT